>JACFNL010000178.1 GCA_019454875.1 Candidatus Cloacimonadota bacterium
TTTCCAGCTCCCGGCAGGAGAGTTTTTTAGATTTTTCAATCCATTCTGATTTGTTCTCAGAAGTGATTACTGAGGATACTTTTCTTAGTTTGGCTAGACCGACTTCCCCAGAATCTATGGCTTCTTTCATTGCTGGAATCTGGATTGCTTTTCGGGCTACCGTAATTAAATTACTTACAGTAGCGGCACTGATTCCCTGGCCTTGATTTAAATACTCAAACAAGGAGGAATACCCAAGCTCCAGATAGAACTTGGTGAAATCGGCTTCCTGAGTGAGTTCAATCAAGAGACCTTCCTGTTTTCTATACTCAATGACGGTTTCTGTGATTTTTTGATGTAGGTTTTGCATACATTTATGTTACCACGGGGTTTTTGGACTTGATTTGATGTGGCTAGAGGGGGCAAACTCCAAAATTTTGCAATTTTTGAAAGGGCTTTGTGAGATCAGGCAAAAATAGAGAGAAATGAGGCACTAAAACCGCTATTTTTTCAGGTACTGGGACAGACTGAAAATTGGTGTGCAAAATCCTGTCAAGATAAATTTTTAACAAAATGGTCGTGACAGATTGATTGTTCTGATCTGGCAATGTTCAAAGATCAAAGGCTCCTAATTTTATTGCGAATCTGCATAAGCCCAAACCTGTTCGATCCAGAAGGGGGATAGCAAACAACTAGCCATGATGAATATCTAATACCTTAAGTCCCATATCAGGGTAGCAGTCCACAGCTTGATTCAATTGCAAGCCACTCGTTAAACCCTGACATACCCATGGAATCGATTTTGTTGGTCACGATTTTAATTCTAATCCGGCATCAGTATGTGTCAAGCCTCAGATCGTGCTCAAAAATACGATGGTTCGGATACCGTACCTGTCTTGCGACAGGCACAAAACTTCATGCCATTGACCGCAAGGATCGGAGGCTGTGGTGTGATTCTGCCTCTCCGGCATTTCTGGCATTTCGACCAACCCTGATTTACAATCTTTTAAGCCTATAAATCAAATCGATACTGAGGAGGAAGTTTGCTAGGTGGTGAATTTTCACCTGTGTCATTGCTTGAGCTATTGCGTGAATTAGGAGAACAACCTCGTGTCGAAGCCAAGCGGGGCAGTGAGATTGGCAATTCGGTAATGCAGTCAATTTGTGCCTTTGCCAATGAACCGGGGCTTGGTGGCGGCTACCTGATGCTTGGAATCGCAGAACCTGACGCAGACCATGATAATTTTTATGTTTGTGGTGTCACCGATGTGGACAGATTGTTGAATGACTTGCAGTCTAACTGCCGGGATCAGTTTGAACAACCGGTTTATGCGTATGGGGAAGCGGTTATTCTTGAAGAGAAAACCGTTCTTTGTGTTTATGTTCCTGAACTAGATCCAGCAGCCAAGCCTTGTATCTTTAAAGGGAAATACAGTAATAAAAACAAACAGAAAACAGGCGTGTGGCGGCGTGGTTTTAATGGTGATTACGAATGCAGCCATGCCGAAATAGTCCCATTGTTACTAGCCAAAAGCAGCATGGGGTATGAGCAGGCATTATTGCCTGATGCTGAGTGGGAAGATTTGGATCCTGATGTCATCGCTCTTTACCGAACTCTACGCTCCAGAGTAAGAGCTCATGCAGAGGAGTTGCATGCTCCTGATCCTGAAATGCTAAGAGCATTAAATCTGGTTCAAAAACGCGATAACCAATGGGTACCCAATATTGCAGGTTTACTGTTAATGGGCAAGCCACTTGCCCTAAGAAGATTGTTACCGGCGGTTCGGGTTGATTATGTTCGGATTGCTGGTACCCAATGGGTGGAGGATCCAGAACAGCGTTTTGTCACCACACTGGATCTGAGGGAACCACTGTTACGCCTAATCCCAAAAATGGAAGCCACTATTCTAAATGATATGCCGAATCATTTTCGATTGGAAGAAGGAAATATCCAGCGCACAGATCAGCCACTATTGCCTCAGAAAGTGATTCGAGAAGCTGTTGTGAATGCTGTAATGCACAGGGATTACCAGGTAAATGAGCCCATTCTGGCAGTTCGTTACAATAATCGGCTTGAAATCCGCAATGCAGGCTACTCACTCAAGCCCGAGGCCATGCTTGGAGAAATGGGGTCAAAGCTACGAAATCCAATACTGGCTTCGGTTCTTTACGATCTTGGCTTTGCGGAAACCAAGGGTTCAGGAATTCGTACCATGCGTCGTCTGCTGGAGCAGGTTGGCTTATCCGTCCCGGTATTCAGTAGCCATGTGATGGATAACCAGTTCCAAGCTACTTATCTTCTACATCAATTGTTAGGAGAAGAACAGCTTAACTGGCTCAAGCAGTTCGCCCACCTTAATCTGAGTCACGACGAAGCCAAAGCATTGATTCTGGCTAAAGAAATAGGTGCAGTAGACAATGCAGGACTGCGAGCAGTTACCGGCTTTGATATTCTGACAGCCAGCCAGCTATTGGGCAGACTCCATCATCAATTGCATCTTCTTCGTAAAGGGGGTGCCGGGCCGGCAACTTATTATCAGTTATCTGTACCCAATTCTTCCCCTGTATCCTCTATGAGTGCAACAAATACAGGTGACCTCATCCCAAATACAGGTGACCCCATCCCAAATACAGGTGACCTCATCCCAAATACAGGTGACCTCAATACACTTCAAGAAAATCTTCTCCTTCCCCCTGCTCTGTCTGAAAAAATCTCAGAATTAACACCAAAGGCCCGTAAAGAAAGTTTATGGCCAGTAATTGTCTGGTTGTGTGCCTTGCGCCCGATCAAGGCAGAACAGCTAGCCGGGATTCTACAAAGACAGGTTACTGCACTTAAGGGAAATCATCTAAACATTCTGCGAACACAGGAAGGCTTGATTGAATACAGACATTCTGAAATAAAAAACCACCCAGAACAGGCATATCAGACCACCAGTAAAGGTGTAGAGTGGTTAAGACAGCAAGGGATCGTGGTTATTAGACCTGTTCCATTCCATCATAATAACCCTCATATTCCTTAGCGATAGGTGCTAACTGTGCTTCATACTGATCCTGGCTGTCGAATCCCAGATCGGCACTTAGCACTACACCAGCGGTGTTTCCAGCTTCCCTACTGGCTGGAATTTTTTCAATCAGTTCGTAGCCCAATGGCCTCACGGCTTTAATAAATTCATTTCTGCCCTTGGCAGTCTTAAAAAACAGATAAAAACAAAATATGGTCTTTCGCTCTTTGGGAATTGGTTGGGGCCAGAGTTTGGCATTGGGGGCCCCCGGCTCAGGATCGACATATCTGGCTGGATCCCTACCTTCCGATAAGTCTTTCACATAAAAATAGGTACTAAGTATATAGCCTGGAGCCAAGGTATTGACTGTACTTGCATTTAGATCGCCCTGTCTGGACTCAAACAGCATATTTTCGCAAATTTCAACGGCGAATTTTACAGCCCAGTCACTCTTTCCAATATAAGCACTTAGTTTGGAACCTGCACCGGCTTCTGTACCAGCAGAAGCGTTGGGGTTGTCTTTTCTTCTTTCATACTGGGTCATTTCATGAAAAGCTACATTGACCTCTCTAACAAAGGGTAGTACCAGATACTCATCGCAGGATTTAGACCCATAGTAGTTAGTAAAAATAAAGACGATATCTTCCCTTCTCAGAGGAATATTTTCC
The DNA here is from genome assembly GCA_019454875.1 of Candidatus Cloacimonadota bacterium. GTDB lineage: Bacteria > Muiribacteriota > UBA6191 > UBA6191 > UBA6191 > UBA6191. Next base: position 3,653 of record JACFNL010000178.1, read on the forward strand.
CCATCAATTTCTTTAGGTTGTTTGACCCTGACATGCTTGTAAACAGATATTTCAAAATCTCTAAGCCAGGTTCCACCGCTATCTGTCATAAAATTCATTTTCAGAATCTGTCCCAGGCCCCAGGTGCCATCTTCTAAAGGTA
>JACFNL010000179.1 GCA_019454875.1 Candidatus Cloacimonadota bacterium
GGAAAACCCAATGCCGGTGTTGACATGACATTTAGTTTTGCGGAATTAATAGCCCATGCTGCCAAAACCAGAAACTTGAAGGCAGGCTGTATCATAGGCAGTGGTACAGTTTCTAATGTGGATCGCAGTAGCGGTTCTTCCTGTCTGGCGGAAAGAAGAATGCTCGAGACTCTGGAGCATGGCAGTCCCAAAACTCCGTTTTTAAAACATGGGGACAGGGTCCGTATTGAAATGTTTGGTATGGATAATCAGAGTATTTTTGGGGCAATTGATCAAATGGTGAGAGTTCTAGGTTAAAAAATGCTTCGATTATTCAGCTATTTTCGTAGTTCCTGTGCCTATCGGGTCAGAATTGCCCTTTATCATAAGGGGTTGGTTTGGGAAACTATTCCCATTCATCTTTTAAAAGGCCAGCAGAGATCCGAGGAATATCTAAGAAATAATCCTTCTGCCATGGTTCCGGCCCTTCTGCTTGAAAATGAAAAAGTCCTGACTCAGAGCCTGGCCATTCTTGAGTATCTCGAAGAGGATTTTCCAGAAAAAGCCCTACTGCCTAAAAACTTTCAGGATAGAGCGATTGTGCGGGCTATGGCTCAAATCATATCGGTGGATGTGCAGCCATTACAGAACCTAAGAGTAACCCGTTATCTGAAAGAAGAGATAAAAGCTTCCGAAGAACAGGTGAATTTATGGCTTAAAACCTTCATTTCTGAAGGCATGAGCGCTTTTGAAGTATTTTTACAAAGGCATGCTGGTACCTACTGTTTTGGGGATCAAATCACCATGGCCGATGTCTGCCTGGCCCCCCAGATTTTATCCACGCGCCGTTTTGGAGTGGATTTGGCTCAGTGGCCTAAAATTTCTGAGGTTTCGCAACGGCTTGAAGCAATTGAGGCATTTGTAAAAGCCCATCCCAAAAATCAGCCTGACTTTAGCGAGTAAACTGACCGATAGCCTTCTTTAATTCGGACAGTCCAAAAGGTTTTACGAGGTAGTTGGTCACACCCATCATGTAAGCTGTATTTAAAAAGTTGTTTCTGGCTGCCTGGGATGGAATACCAGATATTGCCATTACCTGCTGGTCCGGTTTGAGGTGAAGAATCTCCAAAATAGCCTCTATCCCGTTTTTTCTGGGCATGTTCATATCAGTAATCACCAAATCAAAAGAGTGATTCAGGCAGGTATTTACCCCATCTTCCCCGTTTTCAGCTACTGTAACATCATGTCCCATGGAAGTGAGTCCAAGGCGCAAAAATTCCCGTACAGCATCATCATCTTCAATAATTAAAATGTTCATGATTCTCTCCGGTCGTTTTTCTAAGTCTATCCTTTGGTATATGAACAATGCAATCGGTGACTCTGATACAATACCTCTCATGCACGAAAAATTAACAAAACAATTCAGATTTGAGCTAGGCCATCATGTCATGGCAGAACTGTCCCAGTGTGCCAATGTCGAAATTCTTAGTCAATCTGTTCTTTTGTTAAGGGCCATGACTACAGCCGCAGAAGAGGCAGGATTGACAGTGGTACATTGCCAGCACTATCAGTTTGAACCTGTGGGCGGGAGTGCCGTCCTTTTGTTGTCTGAGTCACATTTTAGTGCACATACCTGGCCGGAACAGGCCACCGTGGCTATTGATGTTTTTACCTGCTCAGATCCCACCAAGGCCATGAACTGCGTCAGAGTTTTTTCGGAGATTTTAAAGGCTCAGTCTGTACAGTTACAGCAGATACCGCGAGGAATTTATGGCTAATCACAATATAATCATTCTTGGTGGTGGTATCAGTGGTCTTAGTGCAGCCTATGCACTGAAAGATCAGAAGTATTTACTTCTGGAAGCAAAAGAAAGATTTGGGGGAAGAATAGTTTCCATCAAAGATGGTCCCTATCAGATCGAAGCAGGTCCCAACTCCATGATGCTCAAATCCAAAAGAATCTGGAATATGATTCAGGAACTGGGAATTGAGGAAAAAATCCAGTGGCCCGATCCCAAATCAAAAATTCGTTATATTTCCAAAGGCGAGGGCATGTACCCGATTGGCATACAGACCCTCTTAAACCCTCTGGCAGGCATGGCTGGTTTGTTGCGTATCCTGAGCGGAGGATTTTCCGAGCGGGGAAGTGATGAGAATCTGTCTGTATACGATTTTTTTGTTCGTCGCTTTGGACAGAAAGTAACTGAGAATCTTGTGGTTCCTTTTGTGTCTGGAATTTATGCAGGAGATGCAAAAAAACTACTACTCGCTCAGGCTTTTCCCAACTTGCACCTTTGGGATAGGCAGCATAAAAGCCTCTGGTCAGGGATTTTGGGTACAAAAAAACAGCCGAGAATTCCCAAAAAGGGCATTGTATCCTTTAACGGAGGTATGGAAACCTTGCCAAAAGCTATTGTGGCGAGACTAAATCCTGAGTTTCTACGGTCTGGTGTTACGGTTACTGAGATATCTTGTATTGATGGTGGTTATAGAGTAAAAACCTCAGACGGGATATACGACTGCAAAAAACTTATTCTTACTTTACCGCCAACACAGCTCGCTTCCGTTTTGTCTGGATCCGAGTTTCTGAATCTGTCACGGGCTCTTCAGAATATCTATAGCCCCTGGCTAGCAGTTCATCACTTTGCTTTTCCCAAAAACTCTACCCGTGATCCTCGAAGGGGTTTTGGTTTTCTCTCCACGCAAAACCAGGGTGACAGGCACATTCTAGGCTGTTTATGGCCTACAAGTTCGTTTTCAGATAAAGCCCCCCACGATCAGGAGCTTTTTACCGTTTTTACAGGAGGCTCACTCTATCCAATCCGGCAAAATGAAGATGAAGATTTCCAGAAAGCCCAGATTCTTAAAGAGCTTAACCAGGTGCTTGGCCTAAAGGCTCCCCCCTTATGGCATAGAAGGATTGTCTGGCCCGAAGCTATCCCTCAATATGACAAAAATCATTGCCAATTTCTTAAAACTTACCGTGAAGAAAACTGGGAAAGCCGTGGTCTGTTTATGGCAGGCTCATTTTTTGGCGGTATTTCTGTACCAGACTGCATGGAATCCGGTTTGAGAGTAGCAGAGTGTGTCATTAACGCTCATTTAAGTTCATGATTCATGTTTTTGCCGAAACTCCGAATCAGAGCCAAAGACCTTTCGATTTCTTCCTGATGATGAAGATAAATATGATGCATTTCACATAGGATTGCTAGGTTTTCTACAGTATTCTGGCCCCCATCTTTTACAGGATTGATATGGTGAATGTCCAGATGCCGCCTGTGACTGCACCTTCGTCCATGCTTTTGAAAGCTGCAACGGCCCTTATCCCTTAAAACCACCTGATTTAAAACATGCCGTGGGATATGTTTTCTTTTTTTGTTCGTGACAGACTGCTTCCTCGTGACAGATTGATTTGTTGGGGCAGTCTTTGCCGTGACAGATTTCATTTTTGCCTTTGCCCTTTCTGCCTTCATCACCGGATCATGTTTGGTTAATACCTCATTTAAAGCCCATTCAAACACCTCTGTTAAGGTTTTGTTGGCCTGGCATTTTTTGGAATACACATCCTGGGCCCGTTCTGCCAAAGCCTTGAAATCTTCGGTGGTGTCTATGCTTAAACGAAAATAATCAGAATTGATCCTTTGCCAGAAGTCTCGTCTGGGTTTGTAGGTGGATACCTTGGAGACCTCTTTTTCCAGTTCGCGGCAGGAAAGTTTTTTGGATTTTTCAATCCACTCGGATTTATTCTCAGAAGTAATCACCGAAGAGACTTTTCTTAGTTTGGCCAGTCCAA
>JACFNL010000180.1 GCA_019454875.1 Candidatus Cloacimonadota bacterium
GCCATCGCGCCATCCAGTTCGTTCACTGAAGGAAGAGTAGTATGCACTACACTTGCTATATCTGTCAAGGGGTTTTTGAAAAAAAATGGGTTCGCGGAAAAGTTAAATTTCTTGCTCGCGCCCAATATTTCGCAACAAATACCAAAGCATACCACATTGATACATCCGGCCCTATCAGTGATTGAGCCTGGTTCATTGTTCCTCTAACTAAACCACACCTTTGGCTGCTACTCTTAGTTTATTTAGAGGGCTTTCAGCCCCTATTCTTTTTAGAGCGCCTTCAACGGCATTCCTAATGTCATTATACCGAACATCAGAGCCATCAAGTTTGCCGAACTTTAAGCAAGTTTCAATATAGGAAGAAAGCGTTTGACACCTAGTATTCTTAAACAAATCATAATAATCTTCAGAAGGTGTGTTGGACAAAATCACAACATCTCTATCACTCCAACTTTTATTGCGATCGATTCTATTCAAGACATCTGCAAGACTCTCCACCATCACTGAATCTTGGTATTTTTTGTTAAATTTTTCAACAATTTCCTGATCCAATTGATTTTGAAACACACGGGGTAGCCTATTGATATTAAACAGCTCTGTTTCCTCACCCCTCTGTTCAATATAGATTGCAATAATTTCTGATGCATTTTGTGCTTCACCCAAGCCTTTAAACAACCCAACAACCTCATTCAGTTGTCTGGGATCCAAGTGTTTTGAGTCTTTAGTGAACTTTTGACTAAACGCTTGAATCAATTGGTCTTTGTTTTCATCAAAACTGTCATGGAAAATTTCCCAGATTTGGCCGTATGAGCCAAGAGACTTTGACAGGACAATTTCTGAGTTTTTCTTAGCAGCTTCATGGCGGAATTTGTCCTCATCAATATATCCACACATTACTGAATCAGCAATAACATGGTCAAGTTCCTCCATGATCATCTTTCCATAGCGGTTCAATATAGCCAGCCAAGATCTCTCCAATTCTCCATGTTTCTTGTTGTCTGATGCCAAATCGCTAAATTGCAAATTTCGTACAAACTCTAACGATGGCGCACCATCAGCCTCGCAGTAATAGCAAAAGGAGTACAATACAAGTGCACTCCATACTACATCAGTGACTTCTTGTTCGTATTCAGTAAGCAATGGACAAAACTGGGTTGCCAATCTTTCTATTTTCTTTAGAACACGAATATTTTTAATTTCCAATTTTTTAGTGGAAATCGCAAGCTTATGTACAATATCCGTACCAGTTCCGTATGCGATTTCAGCAGCCTCCTGGGGAGTGGTGTCAAACATTAGCTCTACATCTATCACCTTCTCCTTATACTTTCTTAAGTCCTCCAGTCCATCTTCATTTTCGTTCAGAATTAAAACGATTTTGCATTTTTTTTGTTCCTTCAATTGAGATACAAGACCCAGAGCATCTTTCATCGACAGGCCTGACCCTCTGCGTTCCAAATCATCAACACAGATCAACCACTTATTAATTGAGTAAAATGCAAACATAGAAAACACGGATATTGCCAATGGCTGCCAGTCTTTATAAAATGGGATCTTCCATTTTTCCAGCATTTCCGGTAGTTTTGTGAGCCATCCAAATGCCTTGTCTTTCACTTTTTTACCCTTGCTAGGTGAATCAAAAAAATCTTCTACATTTTTCATTAAAGTTTTATTGTTTGGTTCCTCACCAATCAATTCTCTGGACACCGCACTCGCCAATATTGCTTGCTTAAAAGCCTCTAGTGAATTGACACCAAAGAGAGACACATACGAATATGTTTCAAAAAGGACTTCACCTTCCAATTTGGCAGAGAGTAGAAACTTGTTCCAGCTGTATGTCTTACCAGTACCCCAAGGGCCTTTAATGGCTAGCACATCCGGTTGATCATTAGACAAAAACCGTCGAATCTGTGACTTAACTATTTCTATTGACATGCTTACTACCAACCCCCATCTACAACCAATAAACCAAAACCCTCTTCCCCAAATGCTCCACGGTTTCTACCCTGTATCTCGAATCCTCATCAGTGGCCAGATTCTTCTGAAAAATCATCAAATAGCCTTCAAACAAGCCAATCTGATCCAGGTATTCACAAATCTGATTCAGTCCATCAGACAGGGTCTTTTCCCCACGGTACAACTTGATTTCCGAAACAAACTTTTCTCCGGCAAACGAAACCAGAATATCCAGGCGTTTTCGACCCAGGGCATATTCTCGATGGATGGTGCCTCCACCATTAACCAGTCGCTGGAGCCAGGCCATAAAAAGGGTGTGGGGGGTGATTTCTAAATCGTAGAATTCCTTGTGCCCGTGTTCGCGCCAGAATTCGACAAATTTATCCATGAGTTTTTGGTAGTTCAGGGTTCCGTTGGGGTTTTTGTACCATTCCGGTTCTTCTGTAAAACTCTGCTGGATGGTGTAGGTCATTTCTCTGGGCAGGATTTCTTTGTAGAGGGGATTGGCAATCTGTAAGGTTTTGGATTCTGCATGTAATAGGCCCAAATCTTTGGCGTACTCAATATCCTCAGCCGGGAAGTTAAAGGATTCTTCCCCTTTTAGCATTGGAATCACAATCTGACGAATGCGCGGATCTTCCAGACGGTAGTAGAGCTGATCAATATGGGTGGCACGGGAGAGAATCAGGGCTTCTTTAGCTTCGTGAAGATGGTACTCATTTAGAAGCGGCTCATCTCGGAAAAGCTTATGGCACATCTGCTCGCCTAAGGCATTACAAAGCCAGGGCTGACCCTGGGTCAGTTCATAGATCTTTTCCACCAGTCCCGTGACAAATTTCTGGTTATGCTCGGCCTCATGCTGGAAAAACAGTTCTCTGACATTTTCAAGAGTGAAGTTGCCAAGTCTTACGGACTCAGCCTTGATGTTAAAACAGGAACCACCGGTTAACCATGTGTCCTCTTCTTTAGAATAGATGCGGTAATCCTTCAAATCCCGAACCCCATTTAAAATGATGGACTGGGGAAAAGCATTAGGTCGTAGGGCATAACCAGCTCGAAGCTGTCTTAAGAGAGCAATTAAAGACTCTCCGGCCATCGCATCAATTTCATCGATAATTAGTACCATGGGCTTTTCAGATGCCCTAGACCAGCTTTCCAGGCAGGATTGAACCCCCGATTTATCCTGCATAAAATCAAAAGCTGTGGGCAAATGGGGGGCGTTGTACTGAGTTTTTGCTGATTCCAGACGACGCAGTATGATCTGATTGGCTTCAAGAACATCGTTTCTGGCCGATTGAGCTGACTCTACCGTAATATGCAATGCCAGATACTTTCCTTCCTCATTAAGCTTTTTGCAAAGTTCCTGTAAAAGAGTGGTCTTGCCACTCTGTCTTGGCGCGTGGTGGGTGAAGTATTTTTCCTGCTCAATCAGCTCAAGAATCGGCTTAACACCGTCTTCTCTCCAGACTGTATAGTGAAGTCTTGGTACATTGGGCCCGGCCGTATTGAAGAACTTTTTCATGTCCTGATTATATCATGGAAACAAAAAAGCTCCCGGCCATAAGAACCAGGCTCTAATTGTTTGCGACAGCGGCTCGCAAAGACTGAAGCGATCTGATCCATTCCTCAGGATCTTCTTCCCACAATTCCTTCAGCTCGGATTCCTCACCAAGAATGCGATCCAGGGCCTGTTGAGCCTTCTCAAGCAATTGCCTGGATGGCTTTAAACCTACATTCTTGACCCATTCGTCAACTTTTTCAGTGTACTCATCCGACTGCGTGCCTTTACCCAACAATTTAGCTA
>JACFNL010000181.1:0-1741 GCA_019454875.1 Candidatus Cloacimonadota bacterium
ATAAGGAGTTTTACGATTTAGAAATCACTCCCCATACCCTTTTTATGGCCTGGCTTCAGCGGCTTGTAAACGGTGGTGGCACCATCCATAGAGAATACGCCTTGGGCCGAAAACGGCTGGATATTCTGGTTACATTTGCCGGGCAAAGGTTTGTCACAGAGATCAAGCTTTACAAAGGCCCAAAGACTCTTGATGAAGGTTTAAACCAGATTGGTGAATACCTTGATCAGATTGGACTGTCTGAAGGTTATCTGATGATTTTTGCCGATACCAAGGCCACGGATGATGATTCTAGATATAGGGTTGAAACCGTGCAACACCTGGGGAAAAAAATTTGGGTGTATTGGCTTTGATCAATGTTTAGCCCCACTTGGGGTTACAGACTTAGCCTGCATGCGGTAAAGGCTCATGACAGCCTGATCCTGAATGTCAGCCCCAATATCAAGAGTGCCTCGGATTCTTAGGGGCATATCAACTAGAAGGCTGGAGACCCCGGGCTTTTCCACCATGATGTGAATCCACTCGTTGATCCTGGGAATCATGCCAAAACAGCAGGCCATTGGGGAGCTAACCAGTACAAAAGAAAGTACTTTTCCATCGTGAAAGTCAATGGGGATCATATAACCTTCCACCTCAACAAACTGGTTATGATAGGTCAGAATCTGGGAAGGAATCTGGGAATCAAGTTTGGCCTTGTAGATTTCAGCGGCTAGGGACATGGAGGCATCGGAGGTATCAATATCGTAAGGGTACCCGCCTAAAACATCAAAAGACAAAAATTGTACACTACCGTCACTTACAGTTGCCACTGGAGTGGGAATCTCAGAAACTGGTTGAAAAAGGGCCTCTGTGTTGGCGGCTAGTGCCTGAAGTGAGGCCATAGGATTTTTTGAATCCAGGACATCGTTTTTTGCCATATCCTCGGCAACCTGGGCCGGGCTTTTCTGTCTCAGGGGTTTTCCTTGGACCAGTGGTGTACCCTTGGGCTCAACGGCTTTTTCTGGAAGCAGAAGAAGAGTAGGTATTAAAACTACTAGTATCAAAGCTATCAGGATTCTCATCACAGATCCTTTACCTGTTAAGAGTGAGCCACAAGACTTGAGGCCACTTCCAGTTTATAGGCTCTTAAAGCAGGGATCAATCCCACAATCATACCTAAAACCAGCATACCAAGAGGCACAAAAAGGTAGGCATCATGGTATTGCCATACGGAAAGCACCACTCCTACCTGGGCTTTGATAATATAGGCAGCGCAGCTAAGGATCAAGGAGTTGACCATATATCCAACCAGACATCCTAGAAGGGCCATAATGACTGCTTCCAGCTGGATTGCCGAAAACACAACAAAACGGCTGGCTCCCAAAGCTCTAAGTATTGCAAATTCCCTGCGTCTTTCATTCATGGCACTGTAGATGCTGGTGAAAATCAGAAAGGATGCCACTAGAAGCACAAGCCAGGCAACAACACCCAAAACATTTTGCATCCATCCCATTTTATCGAAGATATCAGCCATGACAGTGGCTATGGGCCAGGCCATAGTAGCTTCTTTACCCTGCCGATTTATCATTTGATTTAGGGTGAAGCCCATCTGAGGGGCTTTTAGTTTCAGAAGAACGGAACTGACTTCTTTATGTTCATCGGGAATATCTGAATAGGCATCCGGCTTGTACTCAGTTCCGGGGGGGGGTGGGGGGTGGGCGGGGGTGGGTTGGGGGGGGGGGGGGGGTGGGGGGGGGGCGGG
>JACFNL010000181.1:1751-3737 GCA_019454875.1 Candidatus Cloacimonadota bacterium
GAATAAAAATAGCTCTGTCGGAAGGGGTGTTGGTCGGGCGTAACACCCCAACTACCACAAACTCTTCCTCATGTTTTGTCTTTTCATCAAAAGCTAGTCCATGATAAGGATTAAAAACAGAGCCAACCTTAAGCCCGGTTCTTTGGGCCACGAAGGAGCCAACTACTGCCTCGCGAAGCTCTGGATTAAACAGTCGTCCCCCGGGTTGTACCTGATAGAGGGGGCGGTCATGTACCAGAACCTTCTCAAACAGATCCGAAGTTGTACCTATGATATGAAATCCGCGATAGTTATCTCCGGTGGCATAAGGCACGGCAAAAGAAATCCGTGGATCTTCTTTTAGGGCAGTGTACATATCCCAGGGAAGGTTCCCAGGGCTTGTTTCCAGATGAAAAATGCTGTTTAAGACCAGTTGAAGCTGACTTCCTCTAGCCCCTACTACAGCATCAAACCCAGTGGCACCTATGGTAAATGCCTGGCGGCTTTGAGACTGAATACTAAAGACAGACATGGCCAGACCAGTAGCCAGGCCGATGCCCAGAATTGTTATAGTACTGGCCAAAGCGTGCTGATAAAAGCTCTTACGGACGATTAGAAACAGAACCAGAATACGAGACATCATGTTGTTACCCTCGATGCCAGATTTAATGAGGCCAGATCGGTTACTTTTGGCAACATGCTAAGAATATCTTCATCATGACTGACAAGAAGCAAGGATGCCTGTTCCTGACGGCAGAGTTTAAGAATCTGCTCCATAGCTTCTCTGGCATGATGGGGATCCAGGTTTCCGGTGGGCTCATCAGCTAACACCAGCTTAGGAAAGCCTGCTAATGCTCGGGCCAATGCTACTCTTTGCTGCTGCCCGGTTGAGAGCTGGGATGGATAAAAATGCATTCGATGAGATAAGCCTAACTGAGCCAGTAGTTCGCGGGCATGGGTTTCCTGGGGCCCCGATCCAAAATACATTCCTAAAAGCACATTTTCCAAGGCAGTCATTCCCTGAAGCAGATGAAAATTCTGGAAAATATATCCGATTTTCTGAGCCCGAAACAAATCACGATTAGACTCCGACAGACCACTTACTGTTTGTGAGTCAATGGTTATCTCCCCAGAGTCTTCCCGTAAGATTCCAGCCAGGAGGTGTAAAAAAGTTGTTTTGCCTGTGCCTGACTTGCCTCTGACACCCATTAACTCTCCCGCTTTGAGTGTAAATTCAGGGATATCAATCACAGAAATCTTTTGTCCCTCAGGATCAAAAAAGTCCTTTTTCAGGTTCTTAATTCTTACTATGTCCATAGGTAGTACAAAGTATCACCTGTGGCGACTGTTTGCAAATTTCCCGCAATCAGCGCAGTTTTGGAGCCCAGAATGGATCGCGAGCCTCATCAATTGCAAAGCGTCTGTTCTGTTTTGAGCCTTGTCCCTTGAAGCTTCTGAGTGCCCAGCCCTGATACTCACCTTCACCCTCGAGTATCTTTTCCACATCACGATTGCGTCGTCTCCAAAATCCGGCATTTCTACGGGCACTTGAGTAATCAGGACGAATCTGCAAAGCCTTGCCGTAGTGCACCCCGGCATTTTTATCCTCACGGGTAAATTTTTCCATCACAGCAAGGTTATGATGAGACACTGCACTTTCACCTAAATCCAGAGACTTCCGCAGATGAAATTTAGCTCTTTCTACCTGCCGAAGCTCAAAATAGGCATTGGCAAGATTGCCGTGAACGGCCGGATCCTCATCAAAGAGCTTAAGAGACTTTTTGAATGATTCCACAGCACTTCTTGGATCTTTTAACTCCATCTGAGTATTTCCTAAGTTATTCCAGGCTGTATAAAAGGATGGTTCAATTTTTAAAGCCATTTTGTAATGGGTGAGAGCAGCCGCAAAATTTTGAAAGTCATAATAGACATTTCCAAGATTGTTTAAAGTGGCAGGATCCCTGGGCCGTATCTTTAACGCATCCTCCCAGGCATTGATGGCTAGAT
>JACFNL010000182.1 GCA_019454875.1 Candidatus Cloacimonadota bacterium
GCAGTGGGCAATAATTAGATTTTACCTTAGGAAAAACTTACGAGACACAACCTAGTGAAAGTTGCGCTACTGCCCATGACAGAAAATTTGGTTTGTGGGGTTGCGAACTTTAATGTCAGAGGAATATTTTCGAATCCTTTGATGTGCTCAGATGCTACTTCCTGAATCCTTTGAATGTAGTTCTGGACTGCAAACCCAAACTGAGGGAAAGTATTCTGGTGCCCATCGCTACTGTCCAGACCTTCATTTGTCTTGTTAATTTGGTTAGGGCTGGTATTGGTAAACACTGCTCCCGAAATAGCGGCATTTAAGGCCATTGTGGTATTGGTTTCACCATTGGGATTTATTGTGGACTGAAACTGGTTGGCTGTGGCAGATGCGTAATGCGTGGCAGGAGCTGTCTGATCAGTCATGCGGAATTCAAATTCTGATTTGGAATCAAAAGAGGTGTGGGATTCAATCAGTCTTAATTTCACTGCATCTGGCCAGGTAGTAAAGGTAAATGGCTGGTTTGAGTGTAGGGGCACAATGGTAGCCTGATTATTGCCAATTTTGGAAATATACCCTGGAACATTTCCGATCAGGATCTGTGGTTGATTTAAGATATTATGTTCGCTTTTATGATTTCTGAAGGTTACAACCCCGGCTGTAGGTGAAAAACTCACAAAATAAGCCCGTCCCGCTGTGACTTCCTGTAGATTGCCCACGGAGTTGAGTGGGTTTCTGATGTTTTGGGTGGCGAGGTTGGGATTGTGAAAGTAGGCAAGCCATTGGCCGGCTTCGATGGTGAAGATGGAGTGGAGGGGGCCTAAGGCAGCCAGATTGTTTGCCACACCAGCTATGGAAAGAGGATTTGAATCCCAGGCCACCAGTGGAATCAGCTGAAAGCCCGTTAAAGGGGTAACGGCTGGGATGGAGGCTGGTTCTGTGACAATCTGGATAGATAGGGAGGCATCTACGATATAGCCTGAGTTTGCTAGAAGTTCTGTTACTATTGGCCTTGTGTTGTTTTGCATTGCCTGCTGGCTGGAGGAAAAAAACTGCCATCGAGGACTGGTTTTTGAAATATGCCAAAGTGAATCAATCTTTAAGATCTGATCCTGAAAAATTTGAGAGATACCACCCCGCACCGGGGAAGCGACTAATGTTTTACCCTGAGGGATAATCCAAGTAATTTCCGCGCAGAAAGCAGAAGTACTTAAAAAAACTGTCAATACAAAAGCCCAATATATTTTCATTTTCACCTCAAAATTCTTTGGTAACTATAAAAACACAATTGGACTGAATTTTAAATGAACAGTTATATAAAAATAAAAAAAGCCCCCCTGAAATTCAGAGGGGCCAAATCGCAAGTTAAATTACTTTTTCAAAAAGCGCTTTAAGCCCATTTCCAGTTTCTGTCGTTGCACTTGTTCGTAAGCTGCACCAACAGCCCAGTCAGGTGTAGGTACATTGCCCCATTCCATAGCTTTTGGCTGCAGATTGGAATAAACTTCCTGAGTTTCTCCCAGATTAAATTCATCGCTTGCATAAGCATTTAAACTCGGGTTGATCTCGTTCCATAAAGCCTTAACTGCCTCAGTTAGAACTGTATCAATTCCTGCCTGCAAATCCTCGATAGTCTGAGAAACACGAATTGTGGGCTCAAGTGGGCGACCTTCAATCATGGCACCCATAGGAGGATAGGCTCTGGCATGAGGTACATACACCTGCAGTCCGGAGTTTGGCAGTACAAACGGGATAGGACTACCGGAGCCAGCACCATTAGGAGTGCCAACCACGGTAATGCGATTGAATTCGTTAAGAATGGTCAAGAAAATATCCGTGGTGCTGTAGCAGCCACCATCTGTTAAGGCGTATACAGGCTTGGAGTATGCCTCAACCGTATTTCGCCTCTGATTCAAAAGCAGGTTTACATAAAATGGCTTGTATTTACCATCCACAAAATGTTTGGAAACTTCTTCTACAGTCATCTGAACGCCTAACCCCTTGTCGAGAAGATATTGAAGATTCTCAGGGGTAGATAAAAGCTCAGTCCACTGCTCATCACTGATTTGTGGAAATGCTTTTCTGAAAAAGGTTTCTGAGAGGTTTCTTTCCATCCAGGAGTGGTTAGGGCCTTTTTCCTGGGCTGGAATAAAGTAGTTGGCGAATAGAACTCCCCAGGGGCCGACCCCGCCACCGTTGCCACGCATGTCTACCACTAGACCGTCGGTGTCCTTCATGGCTGTCATGACCTGTTCCATCTGCTCAATGGGGTCTTCTGTTTTCATCCATGTTTCAATTTTGATATAGCCAATATTGGCATCCTTGAAGATTCTGGCATCCATGGGCAGAGGTCCTTCAATCTGAACCATGGTAGCATCATCCAGACTGACTCCCTTGTCTGAGTCCACATAACTATCCGAAGCTTCTGCCTGGAGTTTACCGGTTGGTGCAGCAGATTCCCATCTTGATTCGACTTCAATGGTTTGTCCGGAAGCACTTCGAAATACCAGTTTGGCTTTTGGTGAGGAGGGTTTACCAAGCAGTGGATTGCGGATGTAAAGCTGAGAGGCAAAGGAATTCCAGAACTGGCCTTCTGAAGAGGCTGCATGTAACTTTCTATATTCCCTTGCCAACTGGCGAATGGTTTTTCCATCAAATTGAATGAGTTCGTCCCCAGATTTTACACCGGCCTGCTCGAGAGCACTGCCTGGAACCACGGTGCTGACCACAATGCGGTTTCCCTCAACCAGGGCAAAAGCTGCTCTTTGAAAAAAGATGGGTTCAGTTTCACGAATTTTAGCAAAAGCACCATTGTAGCAATGTCCGTCTCTTAACAGGGTCTGGGCTTCTGTTATGGCTGCATACAGTTCAATATCACTAGTGGAGTTTTGCAGTCTTTCAATGTACTGCTCACGGATGGCATCCCAATCCACTCCATAATCACCTTTTTTCAGATCAAAAAACACATAGGCATCTTTGTAGGTTTGCCAGAAGGTTTCAAAATCCTGAACTCTCTGCTCTACCGTCAGATCTGCAAAAAGTCCCTGAACGACCAGGGCTGAACCAAACAACAGGTTTCTTAACATTTGCCTCAACATCTAAACCTCCGCCAAAAAATCAATCCGGACCAATATTTATCTACGAAGAGAGATCAAAAAAGTTGCATCAGATCGCGAATTGCAAGATCATACTCTTATGCAACATAAAAAGAAAATCGTGAATGGTGTTTATATTAAGTCTGAGGAGCAGATTGAGGGTATTCGCAAGGCTGGAGAGCTCGTTGGCAGAACCTTGAAATTGCTGGGAGAAATGGTAAAACCAGGAGTCATGACCGAGGAAATTAACCGGGTTTGTCATGAGTATACTTTGGATCATGGGGCCATTCCAGCCCCCTTGAATTATAACGGATTTCCCAAGTCTGTCTGTGTTTCTGTGAATGAGGTGGTCTGCCACGGAATTCCCGGTAATTATGTTTTGCGGGATGGTGATCTGGTCAATATTGATGTGACTTCAATTCTAGATGGTTATTACGCGGATTCAAATTTCACATTTTATTGTGGTGCAGTGGATGAGGTTTCAAAAAAACTTACAGAAGTTACTTTTGAATCCCTTGTGAAGGGGATTGAGCAGATTTTTCCCGATAACCACCTAAGTAACATTGGTTACAAGATTCAGAAACATGCAGAAAAGAGAGGTTATTCCGTAGTACGGGAT
>JACFNL010000183.1 GCA_019454875.1 Candidatus Cloacimonadota bacterium
CTGGCTGGTGGGGCATTGAGCAGCACGGTAAAGTCCAAAAAAATGAATCTTTTTATCAAGATTCTTGTGGGTTTTTTGCTTCTAGGATTTCTGGCAGGGTTGTATCTGGTGATTGCCCCTAGTCTGAATCTGGACCAGATTATGGTGCAGCTACAGAAGCTGAGTGAGGAACAGGCAAGTGATGCGGGCTGGAAGGTTGAGGCAATCTCAAGTCCGGTACAGATGGAAAGTATTTCTTCACCTGATGCAGTGGAGAGCCTTGTTTCGGCAAACAGTTCTTCGGAAAGAATGTTGCCCCACCTCACCATTTACCTGCCTTCCCAGTCTCCGCCATTCCTGCGCGAGGTGCGGGTGGATGGAGAAGAGTCCATCCGTCTGGATCTGAGGGCACTACGAATCTTTCAGGAACTCACTCAACGCAGTGACCGTGGGACCTGGACCATTCCCCCCTCGTTAAGAGCTGTTTACATTTATGGGGACCATCTGCTGATTGATCTGGACGAACAATGCGCCATACTGTTCCGAAATGGAGATCTCGGTTCCTTGCAACTTTTGTATTCCCTGGTGAATTCACTGCTTCAGAGTCTTAAACAGGAAAAGCTTCTGATTTTATTTGGGGGGAAACTACTTGAAGAAAATATGGGGTTTGATTTCCGAATACCCCTTCACTTTAATCCTGCCCTGGTACGGGAGATAACTCCCTGATGAAAATTTTCTGGTTTCTGATCCTTTTTCCTTCTTTTTTTGCTGATGTTCTTCATTCTTCGCGTCTGGCCCTTGACGGGGACAGCGTTATTATTTCTTTTCCCGCCCCTGTGACAGGGAGATTGCAGGCATCACTTTTTATAAAGGAACAGGCAAAACCTTATGTTTCAGAACCACTGTATCTGATAGAAACATCACAAATCAGTATTCCTTGTCCTACCGGTACTGACACCTTAACTTCCGTGCTTGCCGAATTGACACAATGGAAGTATGTCCCATTTGCAAATAAATCGCTTTTTGGAAGTGGCAGAGGTCAGTTTCGGCAGGGGGTATCCATTAGTTCTGATGAATTCGGACACCTTTTTGTTATAGACCGAGCCCAGGATCAGGTTTTAAAATTTGATTCACAATTGGAACTGTTAAAGGTCATTGGTGGTTTTCGCTGGGACAAAAACTCTTCCGCAGAGAAGGATAGATATTCCATCGAAGAAGCCGGTTTTGATGAGCCCTTTGATTTAAGCCCTTCTTCCAAACTCAGCTACTACATTTCAGATTCCCGCAATGGCAGGGTCATAGAAACGGATCTGGATGGAAATTTCCTTAGGGAGCTGAATACCAGAGACCGTTTTGATGAACCTACCTCCATTCAGGTATCTGCTAGAAATGAACTCTTTGTTATGGATAGCCGCCGCGACAGAATTCAGGTATTTAATTCCATGCGTCAGCCCTCCTGGTATATTGGGGGTTATGGCCGGACCCCAGAAAGGCTCAATAAACCCAGAGATTTTGTAATCACCCGCGAGGATGAACTAGTGGTACTTGATACCGGGAACCGTCTCCTTAAACGCTTTACTAGCAATGCCAGATTCCTGGACTCGGCTACCATACCATCCCATATACAAAGACTTTGCACTGATTCCTATCATCTTGTGTTTGCACTGGGGAAACAAACAATTGCCTATAGCCCTGATTTAAAGCCCTGGCCCCCTTCCCTGATCCCGTTTCCTGAAAAATTTATCCCCGTAGATTGCACCTCTCTTCCTAATGGCAATCTGGTTTTTCTGGAAGAAAAAAACTCGGCCATCAGCGTCTTTGTCCCCAAGGTTCAGACGGACAGGCATTCCTTTAGCCTATGACCACACTTCGCTTGGGCACTGGTCCTAAATCATGCCTTTGTGTACATGGTCTGGGCAGCAACTCCTCAGTTTTTTTGGACAGTATTCCTGAAGTCCTTTTTGGAGAATGGACTTTTTATTGTATCGATTTACCTGGACATGGGAAGAAACCCCAATATGATGGGCCTGACTACTCAATCCCAAACCTCTTGAAATGGTTGCAGTCAACACTTCCCCTGCCCCATTTTGATGCTTTTATGGGACACTCCTTAGGTGGGCTTTTATGTATGCTGATGCAGTTAAGTACCCCACAATTTTCCAGGGGAATTATTCTGGATCTGTTTCCCTCGGCCCGTCATCCCAAGGGTTTAAAACTTTTGGCCCAACACTTTAAGAAACATTTTGAGGCTCAGCTAAAGCACTTTTACAGTTTTTCCCATTCCCAGCATCCCAAAGTTTTGCAACGGATTCTTGAGGACGCACAAAAAACAGAGCCTTCTGTATTTTATGATGTTTTGGATTCTCTAGCTGATATGGCCGAAAATCATAACAGACCCATGATTTTTTCCATCCCGCTGACTGTGATTCATCAACCCGGACTAAATATTGATACAAATGACAAAATCAATCGAACCTTCCTGTTAAGCCCTGATGTAACCTTTTTACAGGTCTCACAGAGCGGGCATTTTGTGATGCTGACACAAATTCAAGAATTCCAGGAGATACTGACAGAATCACTTGGATCCATAGGTTATTTGTTATAACATGAGCCACATGCACAAAGTCCATTTTTCCCTGTTGCTGTTCTGTCTGCTTTTTTGTGGATGTGGCAAAAAAAAGCAGAACGACAAGGTTGCTTTGCACATGAGCTCGGATATTGTTAAAAAGGACAGGGTTCAGGCTAACTACGATCTAGGATGGATTGCCGGAAGCACAGGAAAGCTCGATCTGGCTATCAACCAGTTCAAGGCAGTATTAAAGGAAGACCCAAACCATGTGGCCGCCACTCATGATCTGGGTTTGGCCTATGCCAAAAAGGGCATGATGCGGGAAGCAATTGAGATGTTTCATCGCACCCTGGAACTGGATCCCAGGTTTGCTGAAGCATATTTTAATCTGTCCACTGCCTACTTTCGCCTGGAACAAAACGATCTGGCAATGGATTATTTAAATCGCTGTATGAGGATTGAACCCCGTCACCCCCAGGGGCTTTTAAGATTGGCCACCTTGGCTGAACAAAGGGGAGAGTTTCAAAAGGCCATTCAGATGTATGCCGAGTACATGGCTGTAAAACCCCTGGATGGGAAAGTTGCTGCCCGTCTAGGAACCCTCTATTTTCAGCAGGGTCTGGATGAAAATGCCAGAATTGAACTTGTCAGAGCCATTCGCATGAAAGCCGGAAGTGCCCAGACCCATTATCAGCTTGGAGTGATCGAACATAGAAGAAACAATCTGAACGCTGCCAAACAGAACTATCTGAAAGTTCTTGAGCTAAATCCAAACTACACGGACTGCCTGGTGAGCCTGGGCGAAATTTTTGAGAGGGAAAGAAATCTGCAACAGGCACTGATTCACTATGAAAGAGCCTACGGCCTGGAACCTGACAATGAGTTTGTCCGCAATAAGGTTGC
This sequence comes from Candidatus Cloacimonadota bacterium, assembly GCA_019454875.1. Taxonomy (GTDB): domain Bacteria; phylum Muiribacteriota; class UBA6191; order UBA6191; family UBA6191; genus UBA6191. The sequence goes on from JACFNL010000183.1 coordinate 3,452, forward strand.
AAGCCTTAGGCGATAGACTCAACTCTATTCAAGTTCATATACTCCCGCCTTATCCT
>JACFNL010000184.1 GCA_019454875.1 Candidatus Cloacimonadota bacterium
GTCCGGGGGATCGGAAAGATCCAGTTCAATTGTGATGGTCGTAGTGGCTGTTGTGCTACTAGTAGCAGTAGTTGACTGCATGCCTGATTTTAAGAGATTTGACATGTTGTAAAGCTCTTCAGACAAAAGAAGCATCGATTCTTCATCCAGAAAGGGATTGGAAAGATTTTTTGGTATTTCAGGGGTGGCTTCAGTGACAGGTTGACTTGCAGGTGCAGCACGGAAGGGTTCAAATGCCTCCATCCAGGACTCATCATCAGATTCCAGGGTGATCCAGGACATTACCTCTTTGCGGATCGATTCTTCAGGATTGGCAGCTGGTCTTGTGGGTTCAGGCTGTGTGTTAGTTATGGGGGAAGCCAAAGCGGTGGGATCCATCTGACTTACTGGCCTTGCCTGCGGAACAAATGCAGCCTGCACAGTTTGCACAGTCTGAATTCCAGGATCAAACTGCTCTGCCAAAAACTGACTGATATGGTTTAAAAAATCGCTGAAATTGAGATCCGATGGAACATAAAGAAGCAGGGATGGGGAAGAAATCCGGCTGGTTTCCGCAAGAGGAATCAGCCCGCCATCAATTGGTTTCATGGCGGAAATTTTTTGCAGAATTGCCTGACGGATACGGTCGGCAAACTCCTTTTGGGTTGGATTCAGATAAGGGCTGGAAGTAAAACTGCCACTGACAATCAGGGGTGATCCAGCCGGAGCCTGCCTATAGACAATCGCCATCAGCAAGGAGGATTGATTGGCATGGTTTATCAATGAATCTGGATTCTGAGGGTTATAACGAATGACAGACTGTCTTGAATTCTGTATGGAAAACTGCCCTAGCATGGCCGCTAGGCCATCTAGGTCTCCATGTCGCTCGACTGCATGTAACAGAACTGAACCCTGTATCTGCGATGAAAAAAGCAGGGAAACAAGTATCAGCGATACCCAGGTATTTGGAATTTTCACGCAAAGAGTATACCAAAATCTTGCCAGAACGGGAATTATTGTTGTAGCTTGCAGCTCAGGCTTGAGGTAAGACAACAAGGAGTTCAGAATGCCAGTTCGCGGAAGATGTCTTTTGGAGTTTGAAGTAGAACCAAAAACTGCTGGAACCAGCAATTACCTCACGACCTTTCACCACTTCTATGTAAAGCAGCTACTTGGTTCTAACCTGTCGGAAGAAAACGAATACTTTCGCACTCATGCCCTGGAACCCAATGAGTTTGCTATCCGCTTTGAAGATGCCTGCAAGTTTGTTCTCGATATTGGCTGTGACCATTTAAGAACAGCCAGAGAAGCATCCAATGATGTTTACCGTTTTAACCAGACCGCATTTCACTTTCTGGCAGAACATCCCGAAACCTTCTCCCTCACAGTTCATTGCAATTGTCGTGATGAAGCTTCCCAGCCTTTGAGCTGGTAAAAATCCATGCCAAATATCGAATGGACAAATGAGCTGATCTTTTTTATTTTATTGGGTGCAGGGTTATTGATAGCTCTGGGTTATCTTTTGTCTTCCGTTCTAAATGGGAAAACAACTCAGGACCTTAAGACTCGCCTGGAACAGGCAGAAAAATTGAATCAGGAGGTTCAGTCTGAGTTAAAAAAAATCAGTTCTGATCTGCACCAAAAGGATCTTTCTGAGGGTAAATTGCAGGTTCAATTAGTCAATGCACAGACCACCGAACAAAGGCTGATGCTTGAGCTTAAAGATTCCCGACAGAATCTGTCCGATCAGCAAAATGTTTTTTTACAACTTCAGGAGAAGTATCAGAAACTCAGTAATGAGTGTACCGAGATAAAAACAACTTTGAGCCGTAAAGAGGAGCATTTTAAGGAGCAGATGCAGCAGCTCAGCGAAACCAGACAATCTCTGACCAAGGAATTTGAAAATCTGGCCCACAAAATCTTTGAAGAAAAGGGTAAAACTTTTACCCGTAGCACCCAGGAAGGTATTGATACCTTGTTAAAACCTTTCCGTGAACAGATCGAGGGTTTTCAGAAGCGGGTTAATGAGGTGCATGATGCCTCTATTCAAGGAAACACAAATCTTAATGCCGAGATCAAAAAGATTCTGGAAATTGGTCTTACAATGAGCAAAGAAGCCAACAATCTGACCTCGGCCTTAAAGGGTGATTCGCAACAGCGGGGTGCCTGGGGAGAGACACAACTAAGGCGAACTCTGGAAATGAGCGGTCTGGTTCAGGATGCCCATTTTGAAGTGCAAAGTTCGTTTAAGGACTCGGAAGGCAAACAAAAACATACAGACTATTTGATTAAACTGCCTGATGGTAAACACATCATAATTGATAGTAAGGTTTCATTAAACGCCTACGATAAAGCTGTGGGAGCTGCCACACCGGAAGAATACCAGCTGGCAATGAGTGAACATATAAAAGGGGTACGCAGGCACATTGATGATTTGGCATCCAAAGACTACACCACCCTGGCAGGGATCCGAAGTCCTAGCTTTGTTCTGATGTTTATGCCCATCGAACCGGCCTACATTGAAGCCTTAAAAAGTAACAAAGACCTTTTTGAATACGGTTATAAAAAGGGCATCGTTTTAGTATCTCATACCACACTAATCCCGATTTTACGCACGGTCTCCAATCTCTGGATGATGGAACGAAGCAATGCCGAAGCCCGTGAGATAGGCGAAAAAGCCGCTGAAATTTTTAATCAGGTCTGTCTTGTGGCGGAAAGGCTCAGTAAACTTGGTGGAACCCTGCAAACCGTCAGCAATCACTACAACAGCACAGTCAAAGCCCTGGCCGGCCAGCAAGGCCTCTATGGCAAAGTAGAACGATTTGGGCAACTGTCTGCCAAGGTCAACAAAAGCCTGCCCGACCTTGAAGCCACTCACACAGACATTGAAACAGAGAGGCTATCCTTAATTGCAGAGCCGGTTTTAGAGCGGGAATTGTTACCTGATTAAGCAGCCGATGTAGCTAGCCCAAGCGGAGGAGACAGAGAATATATGATCGGTCGCCAGAATGGGCTCTTAGCTTTAATTCTCTGAGGTAATTGAGTTGCTTCACAATCTGTCACGGGCCTGTTGGTTTGGATCTTTAGATGTTGACCGAATTCCATAGTAGTCAAGCTAAGCTCATCTGTCACGCCAGCCAATTTCATCACAGCGTACCCCGTCTGACCAAAAACCCATCTGTCACGACCATTTTATTGTAAATTTTTCTTGACAGGTTTTTAAGCGAGATTTTGACCAAGGTCTTGGATATACGAAAAACAAAGGATTTAATGCCTCATTTCGCTCCATGTCTGCCTGATCTCAGAAAGGACTGCTAAAAATCCCAAAATTGCCAAAATCTCCCGCTTTTGCCGGGTTTAAACAAGCCCAAAAACCCCGTGGTAACATAAATGTATGCAAAACCTACATCAAAAAATCACAGAAACTGTCACAGAGTATAGAAAACAGGAAGGGCTCTTGATTGAACTCACTCAGGAAGCCGATTTCA
>JACFNL010000033.1 GCA_019454875.1 Candidatus Cloacimonadota bacterium
TGAACTTCCCGGCCCTTATGCAGATTGCGCACAACCCCAAGAAAAGATACTATGGCACCACAGCCAGGATCATAAATGTGATGCCGATAGTCTTCCATACAAAGAATGTTTTTTGTAATTTCAACCAAAAAACTCAGCCCCCGGATACAGGAGGTATAAATACCACCTCATCCCCTTCCTGAAGAATATGGGAAGGTTCTACATAGTCCTCGTTGACGGCAAACACAGTATGCAAAAAAAGGCTGTCCTGATTCTGAATCCCCTGTGTAAGTCTTTGAAACAAATCACTTACACTGGTTTCTTTCTCAAGAGTAACCGCTTCCTGTCTCTTGCCAAGAAGTTCAGCATACACGGCAAAATAAATCACACGAATCTGCATTCTAACCCCGAGATACCATAAGGGCGACTCCCATGCCACCACCAACACATAAGGTGGCCAGGCCGGATTTTTTATCCTGGCGAGTCATTTCATATAAAAGAGTGGTTAAAATTCTGGCCCCACTTGCTCCAATAGGATGTCCAAGGGCAATTGCCCCCCCATTGACATTGACCAAAGAGGGATCCCAGTTAAGCTCTTTGCCCACGGACAGGGCCTGGGCAGCAAATGCTTCATTGGCTTCAATCAAATCGATATCGGCCATGCGGCGGCCTGTTCTCTGAAGAGTCCTATTCACAGCATCAACAGGACCAATGCCCATCACAGATGGTTCAACTCCACAGACAGAAAACCCTTCAATACAGGCCATGGGTCTGAGGTTGTGAAGTTTTAAAGCCTCTTCACTCACAACAACTAGTGCCGATGCCCCATCATTGATACCGCTGGCATTACCGGCAGTTACCGAACCATCTTTTTTAAAGGCTGGTCTTAGTTTGGCCAGGCTCTCAATGGTACAGCCAAACCTTGGATACTCATCTGTGTCCAAAACCGTGTCACCTTTTTTGGAGGCCAGAACCACAGGTACAATTTCATCGCGAAACTTTCCAGCTTTGATGGCAGCCTCTGCCTTATTTTGTGAGTCCGTGGCAAACTGATCCTGTTCCTCACGGGACAGATTGTGTTTGGTTACCAGATTTTCGGCCGTAATACCCATGTGATAATCGTTAAATGCATCCCACAATCCATCACGAATCATGGAATCATAAACTTCTGCATGCCCCATTCTGTATCCTTCTCTGGCCTTGGGCATCAGATAGGGAGCCTGGGACATACTCTCTGTACCCCCAGCCACAACAATATGATTTTCCCCACTAAGAATGGAACGGGCTGCCTGAATCACTGTAAACAGGCCAGAGCCACAAAGAATGTTTGTGGTAACAGCCGGAACCGAAACCGGAACACCAGCCATGAGCGATGCCTGTCTAGAAACTCCCTGTCCTTGACCTGCCTGCAGAACACAGCCTAGATTCACCTCATCCACAAGATGCTTTTTATCGCCCAATCCTGCCCGTTTTATGGCTTCTTCTATCACCACACTGCCAAGTCTGGCTGCTGTTACATCCTTTAAAGCTCCCTGAAAGGAACCAATTGCAGTTCGGCATGCTGAAACAATGTAAGCTTTTTTCATGATCTCCCACCTCTTTTTCAGATGATTATAGTACCACAAGCCAAACATGACACAAAACCTGTTATCATGCCCCATTATGTTTTGGTGTCTGGTTTTGTTAATTCTGATTAACCCTCTGTTTTCTGATCCTTTTGATCACACGGCCTATTTGTTAAACCCACTGCCCGAAGGTTCAGCCACCCGGGGAAAAATTCTGGCACAAAAAACCTATTACAGAGGTGAAAAACGCTATCAGTGTAATACCTGTCATGCCCTTTCTGAACCCCCCTACCAGAAACGCCGTTTCCCTGGCCCACCATTAAAAGACAGTTACTATAGAAGTTCTTTTGCCAACAAAAGACATAAACACATCCTTGAGGCTATCAGATACTGTATGGTTGAGTACCAGAACCTTCCTGACGATGAAATAACAGACAAAGACAGTCAGGATGTTTCGGCCTGGCTACGATCCGTATCTTCTCCCATAACTACATCGCCCTGGCCCTATCTTGGCCCTCCCCAAACCATACCTGATGGAATTTTTAAGGATGATTTACACCTTGTGGCAGAAGGACAGGTTTTATACGAAAACTCCTGTATGGATTGTCATGAATCTAAAAAATCAATGAGCCTTCTTGGAAAAACACTGTCACGGGAAGATATCTATCGGCGGCTTAGAGGAATGAAAAATTTATTGGAAAATGATCCTAAGAAAGCGATTTATGACCTTTCACGCTTGAGTGATGAGGACTTAACGACTATCATCTCGTTTCTGATGCACAGTCAAAGGAAACTCTAAGATGGACGGAAAACAAAGAAGGCTTGATCACCCTATTGTCATTGGCATTGCCGGAGGCACTGGCTCAGGAAAAACCACAGTCACCAAAAAAATTCTCAAACGGCTGGATACCTCAAGGATTTCACTTTTTAGTCATGATAACTATTACAAGGATATCTCGGAATTTGCGGGAGAAGACCCCTCTTTAATCAATTTTGATCATCCCAATTCTTTGGATACCGACCTTCTGATTCAGCATATCCGTTCCATAAAAGCCTGCGAGTCTGTACAGCAGCCTATTTATGACTTCACAACCTTTCGCAGAAAAAACGAAACCCTGGATATGACTCCGATGCAGATTATCATCGTGGAGGGCATTCTGATATTTCATCCCCAGGAATTGAGGGAGTTGATGGATATTAAAATTTTTGTAGATACCGATGCTGATGAAAGACTGATTCGCAGGATCCAACGAGATACTATTGAAAGAGGCAGAAGCCTGGAGCGTATTCTAGGCAGGTATACAAAAACCGTAAAACCCATGCACATGCGTTTTGTTGAACCCAGTAAGGTCTGGGCCGATATTATCATTCCCCGTGGTGGGGACAACAAGGTTGCCATCGATCTGGTAGCCAGTGAAATTAACAGGCTGATGAACTCAGGGGAGTCTCTTTAGCATGTACCACAAGATCCTTTTAGTTCTGGCCCTGATTCTGACTGACTCTTATGCAGTCAATACTCAAAGTTCTATAAAATTTAGTCCTCGTACTTTTGTTTATGAAATTTTTGTGTGGGGCGAGTTTTATGCACTGGAACAAACCTCGATCCTCGGCCCTAACGGATTACATGGCCCCATTCTCAGTATGGCCGAGCCTGGAACGGTCATGAAAACCTCAGAACCTATCTTGCAGATTGCCGCATCAGCCCAGGAAGAAAACATGAAGCGAGAAAAAAGAAGACTGTCCCAGAGTGTAGCCCGTCTGGAACGCTCCCACACGGAGGCCAGAAGGGATTTACTGCAAATTGAACTGCAAATCCTGGAACAGCAGTTTGAAGTACTCTTCCGTTCCAAGGAAATTGAATATGGATCCGGTGAAAAAGATGAAAGAGTTTTAAAAAACTACGATCTACAAAGACAGTTATTGACGGAAAAAATCCGTCTCAATAAGGATAAACTCGAAACCTACAAAAATCTTTCCAAATTAAACACTGTATCCAGAGAAGATTTGGACAAGGTTGAAAAAGACCTGGCCCAGGTGGAACTGGAATTCAAAAAAATCATAGTTGATAAACAAATCGTTGCCAGGGGCAAACAAAAACTTGAGATCGAGCGACTGATTTTGGAAAAGGAACACCTGAGCCGTGGACTTTCAAAGCTAAAAACCCAGCTTGAAGAAAAGGAAGAACTAAACAAGTTACAGGTGGAAAAAGATGAGCTTGTGATCCGCAGAAGAGAACAGGATATTAACAGACGGAACAAAATATTGGAAACGGCCACAATTGTGGCCCCACATTCTGGAACCCTGGTGCAGGTTTTTGACTGGATGGGACCAATTACCGTGGGCACAGATGCCTGGGCAAACCGTAATCTGGCCCAACTGGTCAGTTATGACAAAATAAGAGCCAGACTTTTATTGCCGGAAAAGTTCATTGAGCTGGCCAAAAATGGCATTGAAGCAAGAATCAGACCCAAGACTCATCCCCATCGGGAAATCCGGGGCAAGGTGATTCGTATTGAATCCATAGCCCGTCCCCTAAATCCAAGAGATCGAAAATCTGTAAAAGTCCATTCCCTGCATGCCTCTTTAGAAGATATTAGCGATCTGATCCCCTCTGGCAACCTTGAGGCAATTCTGGAAATGGGAAAATTTCCCAATGTACTTGTGGTTCCCCGATTTATGGGAGAGGAGAAAAATCAGATGATACGCCTCAACACCACAACAGGTCCTAGGGATTTTCCCCTGGTTTTTAGAACCTCGGAACACTACCTTCTGGACTCAAAAGGTGAGGAGGTAACTGTTCATGCTGCGTTATAATGTAAAACTTCTCCTGCTTGTAATTTTTGTCTCTACTCTGCCTTCCTGGGCTCAATGTGTGATTGACAATGGTCCTGTCAACCGCATGCTGTTAGTAGAGGGTGAGCTAGATGCCATTGATACCGTGGGTATAAGCGGACAGTTTGAAGGAAGTATTGAATGGATTCTTGAAGATGGCAGCAGTGTCAGCAAAGGAGATCCAATCGCCAGAATCGAGACCTGGCAGGCAAACCAGGATTTGATGAAACAAAGGCTTGAAGAACAGAGAAAATCTACGGAACTTGAAAAGCAGTCCATTCAGGATCAAATCACTACACTTCAGGAAGAAACAGAAAAGGCCAAGGACTCGGCAGAGGTAGAGATAGCCGAACTGGATTTGCAGTTAAAATTGCATGCCAGAGATGCTGTACAGATGCGTACCAAAGAACTGGAAATCGAAAAACTCAAACAGATGATTTCGTTTTATGAAACCCATCTGGCCGAAATGACAACCCTTACAGATAAAGGAGCCCTGTCACAAAATGAGCTGGAAGATTTACGATTAAAAGCCAAAGAAACCCAGATCAGCCTACAGAGACAAACCCTGGAATTAGAAAAACTGATCGATGGGGATGCCTTGGCTATTGAAAGAGCCAGAGTTCAGTTAAGAAAGGCCAAACGCAGGCAGGAGGCCAATCTTGAAAGAACCCAGGGGGCACAGTCCGTACGCAAAAAGAATCTGGAATTTATGCAGGCCGAACTGGACGATTTAAGACAGCAAAGAATGGAGTTGGAAGCTGGCATAGCATCAGCCGTTTTAACCTCTCCTGTAGATGGTACCCTGCTTTTGGACCTTCGCTGGACCGGTGATGGTATGGGTGTTTTTGAGGCAGGGGCCAAGGTCAAAAAACAGGGAAGGATCGGCAGGATTTCCACTAGCCGCAGGGTCAAAGCGGTTTATAATGTTCATGAAACAGATGCTGGTAGCATCAAGGTGGGACAAAATGTGTACACCACAGTGATCCCGTTAGGTGATACCGTGTTAAAAGGCAAGGTGTCAAGTGTGGGTCAGGTTCTTTCCGAAGTCGCTTCCTGGGCCAGAGATCGTTACCGCATAAGAACCCTCAAAGTGGAAGTTGAGCTTTTGGACACGGTTGCCGGATTTAAACCCAAAATGAGCACAGTAGGTCATATAGAAACCGCTGTTATTCCTGATGCATTACGGCTCTCACTCTCCTGTGTAACCCCGAATCTAAAACTTCAGACTCAGGGCGGAAGCTTTGTGAATGTAGTTCCTGAACTGATTGGCAGCACACATATAGCCCTGCCATCGGACAAATTCAGAGTAGGAGAAAAATACCAATCGCAGATTCGTATTCATCCAGGTTCCTATCAGCCAGACACACCATTAAAGGCACAGGAAATGAATATTTTTGAATCCGTCAGCGGTAACGGGGAAATTTTTTCTGCCGAAGAAGTTCCAATTGCTCCCGCCTTTTCAGCCAAAATAAAAAATCTGGCCGGTTCTGGAGAAGAGGTAAAAGCTGGTGAGGTTTTAGTGGATCTGGAAGTTAATGAACTGGAAACCCAGCTTCAGACCCAGGAAGTTGCCAGAACTGAACGGGAAGTTGAATTACGGTCCGTACTTTTGGAAACGGAACAGAAATATAATGAAATCAAAGAACAGCACAGCATGACATCCATGAAGTTAGCTATTGAAGAAAAACGCCTGGAACTCTTAAACAGCATCAGTCCTTCCGATGAGATTAAACAAAAAGAGCTGGCAGTAAAACTGGCTGAACTGGACTACAAGTATCAGTTGAGCAGGTTTGACACCCAAACCGATCTCAAAAAAGAAGGTTTTCTCAAAGCCACTGAGTTTCAGCAGTCTTTTGAGCAATTGCAGGTTACTAAAAACAGTCTGGAAATCAAAAAGCTTGAGCTTCAGCTGGCAAAGCAGCCGGTAAACCGATTGGAAAGACAAAAACTCTCAGCCACCGTAAGTTCCATTCGTACTGAAGTTCAAAATCTTTCCGAAACTATCGGGTTAAGAGAAAAGCTTGGTACTCTGGAAGCCGATTATGCCCGCCTTGCCTACGAGCTTGCCACTGTGGAAGTGAAACGCATTTCTTCCTCCATACAGATGGCCATTACAACAGCTTCTCAGGATGGTGTATTTATTGTTCAGGAACGATACAAAGGCAGAACCCTCGAACCGTATATCCCAGGAGATCAGGCCGAACCTGGTTATGTCATAGGAAAGCTGGTACAGATGAAACGATTCCGTATCAAGGGTAAGGTTCCTGAAAATGCCTTTTCCAAATTAAAAACCGGACAGGTGGCTACTTTTTCCCTTGCTGGAAGGGCCGAAGATAAATTCACTGCCAAACTTTTAAGTGTGTCGCCTATTCCATTAAAACAGACTATGTTTGGAAATGTTGAACCAGTTGTTGATGTGGTTTTGGATATTGATGTGTTTTCACCAACCTTCCAACCCGGTGCCTCTGTAGTGTATGAAATTCAGGTGAGTCCGGCCCAGAAACTTCCTGTACTGCCCATGGATGCTATCTACCAGTTTGCAGACAAATTTTTTGTGTACAAGGGTACTGATGCCAAATCCATCAAGGAAGTAAAACTTGGGCCCAGACAGGGTAATAATGTGGCTATTCTTGAGGGCTTGCAGGCCTCAGAAACTGTTTTTGTCGAGGCACAACCATGAACCGTATGTTTTTGTTTCGAGAAAGTATTCGTTCCCTCAGTGGAAACCTCTTTCGCAGTCTTCTAACCATGTTAGGGGTCATCATAGGTGTAGCGGCAGTTATTGCCATGATGAGTATTGGTGGTGGTGCCAGGGAGGAAGCCGTAAGGCAAATCCGCTCCCTTGGCTCCAATAATCTATATGTCAAGGCATCCAGGCTTAGTGGTACTGCCCTTGAAGAAGCCCATCAGGCCCTAAGCCAGGGACTGTCCCCTTTTGATTTACAACAGATTCTACACGATGTATCAGGTATTGCCGCGGGAAGTTACGAAGCCCACTGGAGGGCAGCCATCCGTTATGAGGGTGCCCAGCCCAAGGCCAACCTGATAGCCGTGGGACCAAACTACTTTGATGTTGTACCTACTCCCTTAAAGTTTGGCCGTTATTTTCAGGAATCGGATTACCAGAACTCCACCAGGGTTGTAATCATTGGGGAAAGTCTGTCACTCGAGCTTTTTGGTCGAATGGATCCAACCGGGAAAATGCTCAAACTGGACGAATACCGATTTGAGATCATTGGGGTTTTAGCCAACAAGGAAAGAAAAAGCCGATCTGCCCAGGGTGAATCAGGAATCAAAATTCTGGATAGGGATACCGATCGGGATGTCATGCTTCCCTATCCTAGTCTTATCAGCCGATTGCAACTGAGGTTTAATAATAGTGGGGATTCTGATCTTGACCCAACCTACCACGAAATCAATACCATGATTATCAAGGTAGAAAACTCTGAGGATATGGAGCAGATCCGCAATTTAATTCATGCCATTTTAAAGTTCAGGCACCGTGGAATTGATGACTATCAGATTGTTGCCCCTCTGGATCTGTTAGCCAAAAGCCAGCAGGTGCAGGATATCTTTAATCTGGTGATGATATTTATTGCTAGCCTATCCTTAGTGGTCGGTGGAATTGGCATCATGAACATCATGTTAGCCAATATCCAGCAAAGAATCCGTGAAATCGGAATCCGCCTTGCCATCGGAGCAAGGCAATCAGATATTTTGTGGCAGTTTCTTCTGGAAGCTGTCCTGATTTCAGTGGGTGGTGGTATTGCCGGTATCATTTTAGGCATCGGGATCAGTGAGGCTATTGCTGTCTATACTGGCTGGACAACCGTATTATCCATGGAATCCATTCTGGTATCTTTTGGTGTTTCCGTAAGTGTTGGTCTGATATTTGGTTTTTTCCCAGCTCAGAATGCTGCTACCCAGGATCCTATCGAAGCTTTACGATACGAATAAATCAGGCTGCCTTTTGCATAAGAATTCGTTTCAAGCCAGCCTGAATATCAAGTAACAGTTTTTCAAACTTTGTTTCATCTCTTTGTAAAACTGTCATGCGAAATCCCTGTAAACTGCCTCCAAAGGTACTTAAGGGTACCAGACAAATTCCAGTCTCTACCAGAAGCCAGAGGCAAAAACGGGTATCATGGGATGCATTGATCCAGTTCTTCTCCAAAATAGCATTCATTTGAGAATCAAAAGGTGGCTTATCTGCATAACAGGCAGGAATGGATGGAATCAAGACGCTGGTGTAGAATGCGGCCCTGGCTTTAATTACCTGTACCCCCAAAACCTTTTGAAGCACAATCTGTACCTGATGCTGCCGTGAGGAATAAAAACGGTTTGATTCCTCAAACCAGGGCTTAAGCCGCAAATCAGAAAACAGCTTTGGAATCACAAGCTGGGGTAATGTTGTGGCACAGACCTCAAGCATCTTCTTTTTCTCAAGCACATTCTGAAGCTCACAAAGCTCCCCACTGAACTGGCAGTTTAAAAACTCCATCCAGCCACATCGTGCCCCAGGCCAGGGCAGATTCTTGGAAATACCTTTCAGAAGAATTGAAGGCAGATTCCCGGCTACGGCCTGCCAGGAAACAAATTCCTGGGGCTCAAAAACATGTTCTCTGTAGATCTCATCACTTATCACGATCAGGGAATACTTTTTGGCAATCTCAGCCAGACCCTGCATGGTACTTAAACTCATCAGTGTACCCAATGGATTAGAGGGCTGCAAAAGCAGTAACAACCTGATTTCAGGATGAAGTTTCAGTTTTTTCTCCAGCTCATCCAGATTGATTTGCCAGTCATGAGCATTATCCAGTCCATACGAAATACAGGCCTTATCACAGCGCAACGCTTCCAAAGTGGAATAACTAGGGTACCCGGGCTCAGGTACAATCATACGAATCTCTGGAGACAACACAGACATTAAAGATGCAATTGCATCCCCTAAACCATTAAAAAACAGTATGTCCTTAGCCTGAATGGAAGGCCCTGATTCCAGATTATGCAATCCCGCCAGAAATTCCCTTGTATGTTCCACTCCTCGGGTAGGACAATATCCCGTGGCCTCAGGCAGTGTGTCCCGAATGACATCAAGCATCCAGTTTGGCATTGTATGTCCCCTGGACACAGGATCCCCAATGTTTTCCCAACGGATGGGCACAGATACATAGGGGCTGATAGAATTGGCAATATCTACAATTTCACGGATTGGATAGGCATAGTCTTTGGCGGTATGATGTGTTAAGGGCATACATACCTATCGGTCTCCGTATACAAGTTGGGTTAGCTCAAGAACCTGTTCTCCAATTTTTTCACCTGTATCCTGGGTCTCCTGGGCCGCACTGGCAGCTTCCTCAGAACTTGCAGAATTTTCCTGAATCGTCAAAGACAGTTCAGCAATGGCCGAATTGACCTGCTCCACACCAAGGGCCTGTTCCTCTGAGGATTGGGCAATCTGATCAATAATCTTTGCCATGTTCTGGCTTTGGGTACGGGTTTTATCAAACCGGCTTCGGGTTCCCTGCACCAGATCCACCCCGGATTGAACTTCCCTGGCCAATGCACTTAACTGCTCCTGGGAATCCTTGGCTGATTGTGAGGCCCTTTGAGCAAGATTGCGCACCTCATCGGCAACCACCGCAAAACCTGCTCCCACTTCACCGGCCCTTGCAGCTTCCACTGCCGCATTCAAAGCCAGCAAATTGGTCTGAAAAGCAATCTCTTCAATGGAATGAATGATATGTCCTGCCTGTTTTGCCCCATTTCTGATGGCATCCATAGCTTGAATGGTTTCCTGCATACTCTGGTAGGATTGATCAATACTCACCAAAGAATCCTCGGTTTCCTGCTTCAGTTCCTGGGCAGCCTCACTATTTCGCTTTATGGTGCTGGCCAGCTGATTCATAGTCGCTGAGGTCTGTTCTACGGCGGCTGCCTGCTCACTGTTTCTCTGGGCCAGCTCCTGACTGGTGGAACTTACCTGGGATGAGGCATGGGAAAGAAGCTCCACCCCGGTTTTTAACTCAATTGTAGCTGCCTGAATTCTTGAAGTCAGATAAGAAGAAACATAGGTACCTAAAAGGAGGGCCACCAAAAAACAGCCAATGGCTCCAAAAAGCACCTGATTCACCAGATTCCTGCTGGAGGTTTCCACATGCAAAAGATCAGCATGGGCCAATTCCTCATTTAATTTTAACAGTTCCGAAAACAAACCCGTGGTTTTTTCTTCCAGGGGAGCCAAGACATCTTTTTGATATCTGGATAGATCCTCAAACATAGCCTCTGCTTTGATAATCTCATCCCTTAGCCCCTCAAAACCAATAAATACCCCAGAGGCTGCCTTGGAAACCTCAGACATCAGGTGGATGGACTCCGTATTTCTGCCCATAATTCTTAATGCCTTGACTCTTCCGATTGAGGAGTGAAACCCGTTGTGATGTTCCCGCATTTCATTCAACAAGGAGACCAGCCGAGGATTGGTGGGCTTAAAATTTATAAGGTACTTTCCAAAATTGCAGGCCGTAGGATCATCACCACCCTGGTATTCCACTCCACTCTGTAACATGGCATACAGGCGATTCATGCCCTGGTAGTGATCCCCAATAAATTGTTCTATATCCCTTCGTAAGGCCGTAGGATTAGGAATTTCCATCCCATCCAGACCAATAGACTTCTGTAAAAACTCCCTTTCACTATTTTCCCATAGTTTGAGTGCGTTTTTACCATCCTGCCAGAGGATGTTCTCAGCCTGTGAAAATCTCAGGCCTTCTATGGCCTGAATTTTTGGAGCTGTCACGCGCTTGAGTTCATCCAGAAGTTTATAAATCCTTTGTTTTTCAGCGATACTCTGCCCAGGGCGTAAAAGCAGGGACTGTGCTTCTCTCATCTGCAACAGATCCTGATTAATCCCGTGCAAAAGCTCCGATTTTGCCATGCGGTTATCTACCAGATCCTGAATGATAACTCTTTGAGACATTTGGCTATAAACAGCCAAAGCCCCAATCAAAAGGGTAAATACAGAAACAAATAGAAACCCCAGAACCAGTCGCAATTTTAATGACAATTTATTCATGGTGTCTTATTTACCATATTTTTTGAATCCTCACAATCTGTTATGCTAACCTCTCACACAATGGAACAATCCAAAAAGGAGAATGGCATGGCAAAAATCTTAGGTTCCAGCAAGGAGGCTGTCCGGCTGGTTCAGGATGGAATGACCATTATGGTAGGTGGATTTGGGGTCTGTGGTTTTCCGGAAAATCTGGTTCACGCTCTCGCAGATCAGGGCAGCAAAGATCTGGTTCTGATATCAAATAATGGGACTGTAGACGGGTTTGGTAATGGAAGACTTATTGCCAACAAACAAATCAAAAAACTGTATGCATCCTATATTGGTGAGAATAAGGCCCTGGAGGAACAATTCATCAAAGGTGAATTAGCTGTCGAGCTAGTGCCCCAGGGTACCCTGGCCGAGAGAATCCGGGCTGGTGGTGCAGGTATACCGGCATTTTTTACCCCCACTGGTTATGGAACTTTGGTCGCTGAAGGCAAAGAAACCAGAATCTTTGATGGAAAGGGTTATGTTCTGGAAACCGCTTTCAAGGCTGATGTCAGTATTATCAATGCCTACAAAGCAGATACCATGGGCAATCTGATCTACAGAAGCACAGCCCGAAATTTCAACCCCATGATGGCCACTGCTGGTAAAATTACCATTGTGGAAGTGGAAGAAATTGTAGAACCTGGTGATTTGAATCCTGAAGAAGTTGTGACCCCCTGTATCTATGTGAACTATATTGTCAAAGGAGAGCACTATGAGCGACGCATTGAAAAAAGAACGAATCGCCAGGCGAATCGCTAAGGAGCTCAGGGACGGGTATTTTGTAAACCTTGGTATCGGGATTCCTACCATGGTTGCCAATTACATTCCCGAGGGAATTTCCGTGATTCTGCAATCAGAGAACGGGCTTTTAGGCATAGGACCATATCCCCTGCCCGGCGAGGAACACTGTGATCTTATCAATGCTGGCAAAGAAACCGTTACCGCTATTGCGGGAGCCTCTTTTTTCTCCTCATCAGACTCCTTTGCCATGATTCGTGGTGGTCACATCAATGCTACCATTCTTGGAGCAATGGAAGTTTCTGAAACCGGAGATATAGCCAATTACCTGATTCCCGGAAAGCTAGTCAAAGGAATGGGTGGGGCCATGGATCTGGTGGCAGCATCAAACAATGTAATTGTAGCCATGATGCACACGGATAAACATGGCAATTCCAAGGTTTTGCCAAAATGTAGCCTGCCTCTTACCGGAACCTCCTGTGTCAAAAAAATTGTCAGTGATATTGCAGTTATGGATGTGACTGATGAGGGACTGTTACTTTTGGAAACGGCCGAGGGTGTTTCTATTGATGATGTCATCAAGGCAACCGCCGCCAAACTGAAAGTGGCAGATAACTGTCAGGAATCTGCTTTCTAAAAAAATCTGTGGCAATCTCTATACTTATCTATCTCAAGAGCTTGTTTCTGGTCTGGTTCTGGCTGGAAACAAGCCCTTATCTTTTTAGGGTTTTCTCCCGATTTGCTTTGGTTTCAAGATTGCAGCAGCAAGGCACTCTGGATTGCCTGATCCTTTATGCCATTCTTTGTTATTTTATTGAAACCGAGTCAGTCAACCAGTGGATCCACCTGATTTTCCCCCCATTTTTAATCCTGGATTTATTGATTAAGGATAGAAGTGTCAAGCTTCATGTGTTTTTCTGGTTGGAAATTCTGGTTTTAGGCATGCTTGTCTCATTTGGATTAAACATCGGATTTATCACAAATCCCGATGGAGGCCTATATTTTTTGGAGCAGTATGCCTACCTACTGAGTTTTTTCTGGCTTTTGTTTTTGGTATCACTACTTAATCTCTGCAACTTTTTAGATGGTCTTCTTTTAGGTATTGTCTCGGTTATCTGCCATACATTCCTTTTTGCCATATTTACACAACCCTCGTTAAATGAAGGTGCAATTCCCTTTGCCCTTACCCTCTGCCCTGCCTGTTTTTTGTTCTGGGTCTTTACTATGCTTGGAGAAAAAAAGGGGCTGGCATCCCCGGTTTTATCTTCAACCATTGCCATTCTTGTGGGTGCTCTTTCTGTTGTGGCTACCTCAAAAAAGGTGGCCCTTCTCTCCCTGGGAATGACCATGGGATTGTTTATAGTGCCTATTCTATTTTTTGCCTTCCTTATCTTTTATACACATATTCAATATAAATTCGGCTCTAAAAACCTTGCCGATAAACCCCAGGCCCTCTGGAGATTCACAACCACATCGGTCAATGTATTTGTGGTGCTAGCCAGCCTGTGCCTTAACTTCATTCTGGTCTGTGCCATGATTATGGAAAACCTTTTATGGTTTGTGGCCCTTTGTATTTTTGCCTGCATCATGTTTTTAAAACTGGCCAAACGCATATTTATCAAAAAACGCATTCGTTACCGTGATATCTTTTTCACAAGCCAGGATCATATTAGCCTTTTTGGAATCCGTATCTTTCGCGGGCACAGAAACCGGGCCGTAGAAATGATGAGAACCATACTGGCAAGTCCATTTACGGCTGTACACCATGTTGTAACCCCAGATGCCCTCTGTCTGTTTCGTGCCACGCAGGAACCATCCTTTAAGGCCATTTTGCAAAAAGCCTATATTGCAATTCCTGATGGAGCCGGGGTTCTCTGGACTTCAATCTTCTTAAAGGAACGACCCATTCTTGAAAGAATTCCCGGAGTGGAATTTGTGCATGATCTTTTAAATCTAAGCCACACATCTGGTCATAAGGTATTTTTACTTGGGGCCCGGGAAGATGTTTTAGAGGCAGCCATTCAGAAACTATATGAAAGACATCCACAAATGAAACTCGCGGGACACAGAAACGGGTATTTTTCTGAGGCCGAAGAAGAAGACATAATTTCACAGATCAACCAGTCAGGGGCAGAGATTTTACTGGTTGCCATGGGAGTTCCCCGTCAGGAACAGTTTATTGACAGAAACCGCCACCTTCTCAAGGTTAAAATTGTCATGGGAATTGGGGGTTCCCTAGATGTTTTGTCCGGCAGATTAAGAAGATGTCCCAAAGTCATTCAAGATTACGGTTTTGAGTGGCTTTATCGTACGATCCGCGAACCATGGAGGATTAGCCGGGTTTATGCACTGCCGATGTATATCGTAACAGTACTTAAAGAAAAACTGAGTCTGGGTGATGCCCAGGAAAAAGAAGACCCCTGATGCCACACTTGCACAAGATATGGAAGATACTCATCCTCTGTATTCTGTGCCGGCAGATTCCTGCCCAGACCACACTCAATTTTACCCATGAAGACATGGTACTGGTTCATCTATTCCAAAAGCAGATTGATAATAGCCTTCTGTTTATAAAAAACCGACAACGATCGGATGGCTCTTATATTTATGACTATGTCCCCTTTGCCAACCGGCAGATTACAACGGGGGTACTAGTACGGCAAGCCGGGGTGATGCTTGGCCTTGCCATGGCCTATGATGGGCAGAATGAAGCTGTAAAGCAGGGTATCATCAAGACCATGAGTTACTTTCGCTCCCGTTCTACAACCTACACATTAAGAGATCAGAACCTGAGAATTCTGGCCGACTCCCACGAAGCATACACTGGCGCAATCTGTCTTTATCTTGCAGGGGCTCTATGGCTTGAATGGAAGTATCCAGGACAGTTTTTAGTCAGGGATCAGTTTCACCTGGATCTCTTAAATACTTTGAATTTTTACTTCAACTTCAGAAATGGATTGCCGGATCTGATCAATACCAGAGAAACCTATGTAGAAAAAATTAATCGTGATGCAGAAGTTTATGCCACTGCCCAGTACTTTCTGGTTCAAACCCTGTTTCACCTGACCTTTCAAAGACCTCACCCCCACCCGGCTCTTGATGAGTTAGTCTCCCTTTATGAAAGAGATTTGACCCCTTTTGAAGTGATTCATATATACCACTGGATGACACTGATCTATTACCTGCAAATGGAATGGAATAATCCCACCATGAAACAAAGAATTCTTGTAATGAGAGACAGACACCTGGCACAGTTTCGTGCCCGCCATCAGGGAAAGACCCTCAATTCAAGAAACAATACCTGCTCCATAGCCGAAGCCGAAGCCTATGATCTTTTACTGAAACAGAAAGAAGGCACCTTAAATCGTCAGGAGCTCTACCATTTAACAGCCCATCTGAGGCATCTTGGTAATTTTCAGCTCAGTGAAAACTCCCTGCGAAAAACCGTGGATAAATCTGGTAAGGAATCGATTCTTGGGATCACCGACCCAAAATTGGCTAACGGGGGTTTTTATCACTACATAGGCGAGGAAATGCATTCCCGCATTGACTTTACTAGACATTGTCTTAGTGCCTATGTCACACACAAACAGATTGTGGACAATATTTTTATGGATAAAAGAACCTTAAACTCCTATCTGAGACAACAGGAAATTTTAGATGCCATAGCAGAAATGAACCGAATCGAACAGGAAAAACCTACCAAAATGCACAGGGTTCAAATCAAGGAAGTTAAGCTGTACTAAAAAAATAAAAGCCGTCTTCCAGAAACTGGAACAGACGGCCTAAAAAGCTCCCCGAGCAGGACTCGAACCTACGACAAATCGGTTAACAGCCGATTGCTCTACCAACTGAGCTATCAGGGATCAACACCAAAATATTAGCATAATCCCCTGCTTCTGGCAACCAAAAATCAGTTACTGTCTTAGGGCTAAGGTGTTTGTCATAAGACGGGATTTTGCCATCAGGGGCTGAAGTGCAACCTCATGTTTTTTCTCAAGTCTCTGATAAAGATCCTTCAACCTGCCTTCTTTGGGAAAACACAGATCAATGAACTTGAGATAACCCAAAGCCTGGGGACTATAAACATCCTCCATTAACTTGCGTTCACAAAACAAATAGAGGGCTTCCTTGTAGTCAGGTTTTACCTTGATGGAATGACTTAACCAGTGATAGGCCTCACTGGACTTGCCAATCTCAAAATAAAGGCAACCCAGATAATAATACAGTTTAAAATCATCAGGAAATTTATCATCAATGAGTCGTTTGCACAGATCAATCATCTTTAAATATTCTTCCTGATTGGAGCCAAGATACAGCACATTTTCTATCATGGCATGATAATAAATCACCTCATCTGGATCCTTTTTCTGACCAATCTGGGAAATAATTTTTATGGATGTGAAATTTTTGGCCTGTAAGGCATCAAGCAATGGCTCTATTTTCTTTTTTTCGATCAGATAACTGGCCACCTTCTGCCAGTACACCAGCTTTTTGGTTTCTTCTTCGACTATAAACAAACGATAACGGCCACGGTTCTGCTTCACAATTCTTGAAAAGACCTCTGGTTCCTGAATCGGAACATTTCTGGTCATTAAAACGCTTCCCATCAGATTCACCAGATAAAACTCCACACTAAAGGTTGTTTTAGTGGAATCCACCAGTAAATAATCTACCTGGGCAGCTATCTCAAACCATTTCCTTAAAAGCCTGCGGGGTGAGAATATAATCACACCAATTTCTTCCTGACCGCCACTGATCTGCTGCTCCTCAAAACCAGTGATTTTTACTTCTCCCTCCAAGGGTGAAAAATACTCCTCTACCTCACCCTTAAAGACAAACTGGTTGTCCCCAGGTCGGTAGTTCACGGTTCCCAGAAACTTCTCAAAGGTTCTCTGGTAGCCTTCCAGCTTCATCTGGTTCCATTTGTACCACTCAAGAGATTTTAAAAGATCCTTGGAAACCCCAGCCCAGCCCAAACGACGAAAACCCTTTTCCAGATGATGGGCTTCTTTTGGCAACAAGGCCTCAGCACGGGCCCGTTTTAAAAGAGTTGCAAAGGAACTGCGATCTATACCAAGAACTCTGGCTGCCGTATGCAATAGATTCTTTTCCTGAATATCAATATCCTGATTGGCAAGGGCTAACTTCAAAAGCCGAAGCATCAGAAGATTTTTATCAAAGGTACCAATACCCCCCTGAATTTCATCATGACGATATTCACGCATGACTTCTCTAAGTACCCTTCTATACTCCAGTGGTTTCATCTGAAGGGCTGTCAGTAAATCACGGATGGTCTTTCTTTCAATTTCACTGACCTTTCCATCCTTGTACACTTCCTTCAAAAACTCCCCAACCACAATAAAACGATCCAGATCCTCACCGGATCCCGTATTTACGAGTTCAAACAGGGGCCTTAGAGGTGAATCCGGCTTTACACTGATTCGTTTTCTAACCTCATCCAGCAAAAAACTCCTGAGTTTGTCCTTATAAGCGGCTGGAATCCAATAAAACATCTCAGAAACAATTGGAGTATAAAAATACTTAAGATCAAGTTTTGCGCTTTGGTTCAATAACTCGCTGCTGACCTTGAATAAATCCATGAAGGCGGCTAGCCTTCCCTGTTCCAGGCTATAAAACAGGGTATGAAAAAGATAATGGATTGTTTCATCCAGCGGTTCACAGTCCTTACCCTTAAATGTCACAAGGGGGTGATCCATAATGTGCAGCAATATGTCCCCCAAAAGCCGGGAACACTCGATGAATTTTTCATCATATGGGGCTCTGTGGGCAAAAAACAGAAGGTAGGGAAAGGTATCTAAAAGAGCCATAAAAATCTGATTTGAACCGATTTTTACATGCAAAGGAATCAGAATATCCCGAACTCCATTTAAAAAGTCCGTGATCTCCTGGGGGTTTCTTCCCTGAACCACTGTGTAGAAAGAATTGATCAGACCATAGGACAAATCCAGCCAGGCAGACTGGGTCTTACAAGCCTTAAAAAGATCTTTGATCTCATTAGCCGTCAGATTGGTTCGGCCCGAAAATTTTCCCGCAACAGCACTTGATTTCGGTAATACCACCTCAGGAACCCGAAGAAAACTCTCGTCACCCGGCTCGGTAAATCCTCGATTCAGTACCTTTTCCATGGAGCGAAACAGCTCCAGAATTTTGATGGCTGCCGGAGATGTGTGCCCCTTTAGATCCTCGGCTAACCAGCCTAGACGAATCCTTAAGGCAACAATCTCAGAACCCCAGTGTTTAGGGAGTCTTTGCAACTGAGTATCAAGCATGGAAAAAAAACTCAGACTATAAGCTTCATCAGCCAAAAGTTCAGAAGCACTGCGTTTTAATAGTTTTTCGCAGGATGCTCTCCATGCAAAAAATGCTGCATAATCCAAAGGATCCCTGGAAAAGGACTCAAAATGTGACTGCAATTCATCCAGAAAGGCTGCTGATTTAGGCGGCATTGTCTCCCCCGGGTCAAAACCCATAGTCGCATATTACCACATAGTCATGAAAGCGGGTTTGACTATTACAATTGATCGGCTAATCTTCTGGAGCTAAGCACAGTTGCAAGAGATTGATTGACTAAGTCAATATCAAGTCGGTCCGGCTTGAAATTAATACCAGCCCAGGCCATGTATGTGGCATGCAGACGATGGGAGCGATTCTTTATAATGGGAAGTACAGTCTGTGAGTACTCAACAGCCCCACCAGATTTTTCAGGTGGACAGGCCCTTTTTCCATCTAAAAGCACCACTGTGTCCAGTTCCTCACGCCTCACAGCCTTATACATTTTCTCCACTCTGATTTCATGAATCCATAAATCCTCAAAATCATACATATACATAGCTGTCTGCCCTACTCTGCCTAATATCTGACCAATGCAGTTTTTACGGCAGTCATAGGTCCGTTCAGGAATTTTTCTGGCAATCACTGGCAAGGTATAAAGTTTGTCCTCCTGTGAAAATTGAAAGTCTTCCTGCTCCATCCACCCCATAGCTACCTGAATCACACAGTGTAACCTGTAAAGGGATGCACCCATGGGCACACGAACCCTTCTCCAGATTCTGGGGCTGGAATCATTTAACAGGATTCTTAACTCACAAACCAGATTGGATGTTTTCCAGGCCTTGCCCGATGTTGGAATTTTTCTGCGCCCCCGACCACGGCTAGTGGCTAAATCTATTGAGTCCGTGTCGAATTGGTTCGTGCTCCCGTTGGCTAAATCCTCATTTTTACCAGTAGAGTTTTTTCTTCTACCTCTAAGGTTGCCAACACTGTTTGCCTTCTTTGCAATTTTTTGGGCATCTTCCAGGGCAAGCCGTAAGGGATGGGCCTTGTTTTCATCAACAGACCCCTCACTAGCATTCCCGGGATTTATTGGCCTTCTTCCCACCTGATTTCCCCTTCCCTATAAACAAATAACCAGAATTAAATCAAAAAGAGTCATTATATACTTTGATTTCCTGGGCTTGTCAAACATCCTCCCATTTAAAAACATTAGGAAAAAAACAAAAAACCCGCATTACTGCGGGTTTTGATAACATTCTTTGAACCTTCTCAAACCGTGTAGGCTCTATTGGTCAGTTTATCGTAAAGCTCCTGCACCGACTTCTCGGACGGTTCCTTTTTTGCATCAAGAATCACGGGACGGGTGTACCCACTCCACTTCAATTCATCAGCAATTTGCTCCTCAGAGAGCGTTTCAGGGCTTTTTTGATTCTCAGGCTTTACTTCTTTGGTCATACAAAAAGTATAGCTTAAAACAGGGTTTTGGTACAAGGACTTCCTAAACCTGATTACAAAAATCCTAAATGTACACTCAACTAAGAAGAACAGTTGCAGCCATTTGCAATTGCTTGTGGACGATTAGCTATACATAAAACTTGGCAATCTGTAGGCCTAGCTGTAGGCCTAGCATCACGAATTACCCTATCCGTAACAGTAAATGAGACCGGCCGCACTATTAATGCACCAGATTTCAAACCATTGAGCCTAGCTATTTCAGCTGTAATAGCGTCCCTGTTAGCCGGAGAACTATTTAATTCATGGTTAAGTTCCGATATTTTATCGTCAATCGCTGCCACTTGAGCGTTATGAAATTCCATCGCTTTTCTACCGTCTTCTACTGATGCAAAAGGCCGATTGTTTGGTCCACACTCAACCCTATTTAAACTATTAGCAACCGGTCTACAGCCATCCGGAATCTCCCTAGCCTGCTGGTTCTGTCTTGCTGCAATTACCTGGGCCGAATGGGATTCGCTAAGCTGCATAACACAAACATTCCTGTTATTGCTGTTCTCTAATTTATAATCAGCAGGACAGGAGGATGCTCCATCTGGCCCAGGGGTTGGAGCCGCTGTTCTTGTACACCTACTCCCCACACATTCAACCTTATCATCATTAGCATCAGATGCAGCCTGGGCAGATGCCTGAGACTCTGCCTTTTTCTTCTCTGAAGCCTCCCCAATTTTCTGTACCTGGGCTCCGGCGGTTTTCATGAGGCCGCCTACAGCTGTCATCATTTGCTGGGTGGCCTGAAATTCTTTGTCAATGGCATCTTTGGAGGCCTTGGTTTCAAGCTGGGAGCGTTGGGCGGCAATTGCCATGGACTGTTTGAACTGGGTGTCGCGAAGAGCCCAATAACTTTGGCGGGCAAAGGGATCAAGAATCGGGTAACCTTTATTTTCCTGACTCATCAGGTTGTTGGTTTCGGCCTGCTGGAGCTGTGCCTGTTGTTGAACCATAGCATTTTCCTGACCTACAAGTTGGGCCCGGGCCTGATCGGTCTGTGCCTCAGCCTGTTTTGCCTGCTGCTGATTCTGAAGCATGGTCGTGGCCAGTGGCATCATGCTGCTCATCATTTCTCCGGCATTAAAATTGGCAAACACTGTATTTGATACAACACATAATCCCAAGATTAGACTGCGCATTTGCAGACCTCCCAAGCTAAAAACCATTTGGTACATAATTTCCCTCACATACAATTATTGTGACAGATCGTAAGATCGTCAATAGGAAGACACAAAGTTTTGTCTATTACAGGAAATGAGACGAGGAACCTTGAACAAAGTTTTCTAAATAATCAGCAATGATTTTTTTATGATCAAATACTAGTGGAGGTAGATCAGACAGATTCACCCACTTAGCCTCTGTAGCATCATCCAGTCCTTTAGGGATACCACTGGCTTTGGCAATAAACACGGTGGATATCGTATGGTGTCGGGGATCGCGGTCTGGATCAGAATAGGTATGAAACTGACAAATCAGAGTGCAGTTCAGATCGGTTTCCTCTTTGGCCTCCCTTAAAGCGGCCTGCTCCAAAGATTCACCCCAATCCACAAATCCACCGGGCAAGGCCCAGCCCAAGGGTGGGTTTTTGCGCTTGATTAAAATAATCTGATCCTGATTCTGATTCGTAATTATGATATCTACAGTTGGATAGGGATTTTTGTAACTCATAGATCAATTCCGTGTTTTTCCAGGCGGGAGTAGAGTTTACGCCGCGTAATTTTTAAGATGCGGGCAGCTGTGGTCTTATTGCCCTCACTTTCTTCAATGGCCTTCAGAATAATGTCTTTTTCCAGATCATATAAGGACATGCCTTCCTTTAGGGCACGGTAGGCAATTTCAGCCATAGGCGTATCTTTAGTCGGCTCAAGCCCGCTGATATGCCGGGGTAAATCAAGCTTGTCCATGACATTGGTATCCCCTAAAACCACACAGCGATGAATGATGTTTTCCAGTTCACGAACATTTCCAGGCCAGTGATAGGCGGATAAAATATCTAAAAAATCCTGGGGAACCTGCATAGGTTCTGTAGCATGTTTTTCAATAAAATGAGTGACTAGCTCAGGAATATCCTCCCTTCTCTCTCTTAAGGGAGGAACCTTGATATCCAAAATATTGAGACGAAAAAACAGATCCTCACGAAATGTTCCTTCATGTACCATCTGTGACAGATCCCGGTTGGTGGCCGCTACAATCCTGACCTGAACTTTATGGGTTTTATTGCTTCCCACAGGAGTCACTACCCCCTCCTGCAATACCCGTAAAATTTTTGGCTGAAACTGAATGGGCATTTCCCCGATTTCATCAAGAAACAGGGTTCCTCCATCGGCTGCCACAAATTTGCCGTCCTGATCAGAATCAGCCCCCGTAAATGCTCCCTTTTTATATCCAAAAAACTCGGATTCAATCAATGAGTCCGGGATTGCAGCCATATTGACAGCTAAAAATGGTTTGGAGGACAGAGATGATTCCTGATGTAAAAGGCGGGCTACAAGTTCCTTGCCAGTACCTGATTCTCCTTCAATCAAAACAGTGGCATTACTTTTGGCTGCCTTTCTGATTCTTTCCCTTAATCTTTGCATGGGTAAAGATGTGCCTAACATGTCCACCACAGTTTTTTTACTAGGACTGCTTACAGATTGTGAGGTTGAGGGGCCAATAACACCTAAGCGGGCCTCCAGTTCCTCAAATTCAAAGGGCTTAGGAATATATTCACTAGCCCCCCGTTTCATAGCCTCAACAGCGTTTGGGATTGAAGAAAAAGCTGTCATCAAAATGATTCTGGCTTCCGGCTGAATCTCACGGATTCTTTCAATCATCTCAAGCCCATCCACATTGGGCATACGAAAGTCCGTAAGTACAATATCAAACCTCTCTCTTTGTAAAAGATTGAGGGCTGCCACGGGATTCTGAAATGCCTCTGCATGCCATCCCCGCTTGGATAGAAGCCTTTTTAGACTTTGGGAAATAGATTCTTCATCATCAATTACCAGGATTTTTTTCACAAAAATGCCTCCACCAGTTTTATTTCTCTGGCCAGAGTTGTATGAAAATAGGTCGGATCATCGGAATTGATACAGAATGGAATCTGCCATTCCTTTAATAGAGAAAATGGCAGCTCTTCCAGACTCTGTATACTTTTAGTGAAGAGATTGGAACTTGGAGAAATCTCAACTATCACCTGATTGGCGGCAAGCCTTTCAAGAATTTTTGGATCAGAAATCCCATGAATTCCGTGACCAATTCTTTGAGCACCAATCTCAAGGGCCTGACTGACTTCTTCTAAAGCTTCGATCTTTGGAGGGAGTTCACCAGCATGGCATACTGTCAAAAGACCCAGACTTCTGGCCTCCCAAAAAACATCCTTAAAAGATATCCTCTGTCTTTGACTGTTTCCCCCACCTATTCCAATACCAGCTATGCTAGTCAGGCGAGGCAGGACTTCCTTAAGATTCTGCCACTGCCAAAGCATAATTTCCTGAGGGTAGTTCAATACCAGATCAATAATATAACGAGCCTTGTTAGGGATTTTCTGGTTCCAGTAACTAAACGCACTATCCCAGGCCAGTAAAAGTTCCTGATACCTCTCCTGATTTTTTGTCACCTGGGGTCCAAAAACACACCACATGGCATCAATAGGAGAAATATGAGCTTCCGTGTACTCAATATGTTCCCTTTCCAGGCGTTCAAAAAAATCCTGGACCATTAAATGAACCCGTTTTTCCCAGGAAACGGAATTCTGAAACAATAACTTCTGATGAGAAATCCAGACCCCTATAAATCCGCGAAAGTCCTGGTAGTCAAAAAGGGAAATTAAATCATCATGAGTGAATCCTGGATTGTTTTCCTGATGCACAGACAACAAAAAATCCAGAGACAGGGCACCTTCGAGATGCACATGTAGTTCCTGATGACCCATCAAACTCCTAAAACGATATGGAACCGGAATGTATATAGGGTAGTGCCTGTTCTACCTCATCATTTAAAACGGCCAACAGGTATTCCATTTCACTCAAAAGCGGGTGAGAGCCGTTTCTTGAAAAAACCCGACACAGTCCCTCATAATACCAGAGTGTGTTTTTTGCACCGGCAGGAATGGTCTGCCAGATGGACGGGCCATTTCTAAGCCATGAAGAAAAAATCACCTTCAGATCGTGAAGTTCATCACAGGCCAGAATAAACGCTACCGAATCACTAGCCTTTGCCAAAAAATCAAAATAAGCCATCTTCTTGGAAAAATAATCCCCTTCAACACAAGGCTCAATGCAGCCCTCTACTAGTTTCAAAACATTAGGTCCAAACTTATCCGACACTTCATTTTGAATGGATGCCCAATCCTTTGAATCTCCTAGTTCATGAAATAATGCCCCAACAATCAGTTCATCCATTTCCAGATCACTGCCACTGAAAGCAGAATCCCTGTATTGATAAGCTATGTCAGACACCCCTAGAAGATGGGACAGGAGGGGAACCTTCAACCCCTTGGTTCTATACTGATTTGCTGCCTTGTCTGCCGCATAAACTAAAGCTTTTGAGACGATGGACTCTGACATAACACTTCTCCTTGTCAGGCCTGAGTATAACATGAGACTCTATGATATACTTCCTCCCCATGAACACAAAAAATCGCATGCAGGAAGGCGAAGCTCAGGGCCGTAAACTACTGGGCAACAAATGGGACAAGGTTATTGAAGCACTCTCCAACCAGAACCAGGATATTACAAAATACATCGTGGAATGGGCATATGGGGAAGTGTATTCCCGCCCCGCCCTGACTATGGCCCAAAGAGAGATAATTTCCCTGACCTCCTTGGCCATGCTTGGATTAAAACCCCAGCTCAAAACCCACCTCTTTGCTGCCGTAAATGCGGGATTAAGCGAAGAGGAAATCATGGAGATTTTTATTCAGCTTGCCCTGTTTGCCGGTTTCCCCATAGCCCTGTTTGCTATTAAAACAGCCCGGGAAGTCTTTGATGAAATCCGCCAGAATAACCCTTCTGATCCTGGAACCGGAGTCAAAACCAACAACCAGACTTCATAATGATTACCCTATCAAACCTGAGGCTTCATTCTACATCCAGAGGTGATGCCAGAAACCAGTATGCCAGGGATAGAGACCGGGTAATTTTTTCTTCTGCCTTTCGCAGGCTACAGGATAAAACCCAGGTTTTCCCCATGGCCAGGGCCGATTTTGTGCGCACCAGACTGACCCACTCCATTGAAGTTGCAAGTGTAGCCCGTTCTATCCTGAGTGAAATTTTAGCGATTGCCAACAACGAATTCTGGGACAAGGAACACAATCAGGCCATTTCAGAACTTCTGGAGGCCACCTGTTTAGCCCATGATCTGGGCAATCCTCCTTTTGGGCATTTTGGAGAAGATGCCATCCGGCACTGGTTTTTAGAGGATGGGCAAATATATCTTGATTCACTCAATGAAGGAGAACGACTGGACTTTTTACGGTTTGAGGGTAATGCACAAGGGCTTAGAACCATTTTGAAGCTAGCCAATCACGAAGGACTAAAACTTTCCCTCGACACCATTGCGGCCTTCGTAAAGTACCCTTGGATTAGCTCCATAAGTCCCTATCCGAATAAATTTAAATTTGGAATATTTCAATCCGAAATTTCTGAGTACCGTGAGGTTGCCAGCACATTGAAACTGCCTCTTCTTGCAACCGATTGCTGGGGGCGGCATCCATTAGTCTACATCATGGAAGCATCCGATGATCTGTGTTATCGGCTGATTGACTATCAGGACGGGGTCCGACTCAAAAAAATAGCCTTTAGTGATGCCAGAAAACTTTTGCAGGAATTTCTTTTGGACAAGTATCAGAAGAAGTCTGTGCCAGAGCATGAGCTAGAACGGAATCTGGCCGTAGTTTTTGGAATTTTCACCCAAAAAATTGCCTTATCCTTTTGCGAAATGTTACGAAACCAAAAACCTGATTGTGAGTTGAGGCCTCAGGGATTACTGGATAAGGTTCTTTCCCAAAACCAAACCTACAAACAGTTTTTTAAAACCATTGCTGATGAGTCCTTAGAAAAATGTTACTCCGACAGGGATGTAATCAAAATCGAGCTGGCAGGGAAAAAAATGATTTCTTCCCTGCTAAGCCAGTTTGTGCCAGCCGTACTGTATACAAAATCAGACCGTGGTGATTATTCTCGACTGTTAAAACTGCTGCCAGAAAAAAAAGAGTCCTCGCGAACCTACGATAAAATCCAGAGGGTCACAGATTACATCTGTGGCATGACAGACTCGTTTGCCTGCAACTTGTACCAGGAACTCGGAGGACTCAATCTTTACTGAAATTATCAGTACAAAGCGTTAAATAGCTGTGTTCGTTTAGCTGTAATACCTAAAGCTTCTTCAACGGTTTCTTTGTTGACACAGACGGCTACCCCATCGTGAAGCGCATACATTGCTGTTGAACATTTAGGTAAAACCTTATTTTTGATCAGTTCTTCAACACTTGCCGCAGTGCAGGGAAGGCTCAAAGAATTCTGGTTGTTGTAGTCTGTCAGCACAGAAAGAATTGCTTCCTCATGTGCCATTTGCAGTTTTACCCACCCTGGTTTGCCTGTGGAAGGATTTACATTACCGTCCGCAGTCCAGTTATTATCTTTTTTGGAATCCTGTTTGGTGCGGAAGTGTCCTTTGATTACCACACCATCTTTTCTGGTATACCCTTCAATCCAGATAACACCCTCAGGAACTCCACTGCCTTTTTTGCCAGTATGAGGATTTACATTTCCCTTGGTGCTGTAATTGTTATACACATTTTTATCGCCCTTACTACGATAATGCCCGGGAACAACCACCCCATCTGCACGAGTGTAGGTACTTACCCAGACAGCCGCCACGGATTCAACCTGATTAGCCCAGTTCACCAGACAAAACGACAACATACAAAATGTATAAAACAGTTTCATAATATCTCCTTGAGATGGTCATTTTAGGGACAAATCAAAGATTGTCAAGGGCTATGTGCGACGAATCAGCATATCCCCAGGCAATCTGCTTAAAAGCTGATTTCTTTCCAAATCTACAATGATTCCCAAAACCCTGCTTAAGGGCATCTGTAGCTGATAAACAATTTCTTCAACGGATTGTGGTTCTTTCCCAATCAGGGCATATACTCTTTTACCATCTTCTCCACCGGGAACAACAATCTGAGTGCTTGCCTTTTGAAACTCAGGTAAATTTAGGGCAAGATCCCTTACAATATCCTCAAAGCAGGACACAAGGGATGCTCCGTTTCTTATCAGATCATGACATCCTGAGTAGGTTTCAGAAAAAATGGGGCCGGGGAAGGCAAAGACCTCCCGCCCCTGTTCGAGGGCAAGACGGGCCGATACCATACTGCCTGAGCGCAGGGCAGCCTCAACTAAAACAGTGGCTACACTCATGCCGGTGATGATACGGTTTCGGATAGGAAAGCTCTTGCGATAAACTGGAAAATCTGGGGGAAACTCACTTAAAATACACCCGTTTTCCAGAATTGAAGCATGAAAGGATTGTAATCGTGGTCTGGTGAACTCATGAATTCCACAGGCCACAACTCCAATACATGTGCCATTGTGCTTCAAAACTCCTTCATGGGCCGCATAGTCAATGCCACGAGCCAGGCCAGAAACAACACCTATACCCCGATCGGCCAGAAACTGGCCTAAATCCCTGGCATTCAACCTGCCAGCCATTGTGGAATCCCTTGAGCCAACCACAGATATCAAAAGACTGTTGGCCTGAGGCAGTTTACCAAGATAATAAAGCAGACGGGGTGGATTATAGATCTCCCTAAGCAAGGGGGGATAATCCGGATCCTCAATCGGCAGAATTCCAATCTTCTGTTCAAAAAGCTGCTCCATGACAGATTCAATACGCACGGAGCTCAAGGACTCAAGAATGCGGTTTACCTTGACCCTGGAAAAATACCCCTCCCATTTTTCCCGGGAAAACTCAAGGATTGCCTCAGGACTGTACCCATCCCGATACACATCCTCAAGAACAACTGAAGCATGGTGTTCTACACAGTTCAGAAGCACTCTGTTTTGAAGATTCATGCCGAGGCCAGCTCCTTGAGGATTTTGCTGGCCATAAATCGTCGATTGGGATCCGAATCCATCTGGGCAAGCTTTAGATCAGCAATAGCCATAGGGCCAAATTCCAGAAGCACTTCTGCTGCCATGCGACGCATTGCAGGAGTCTGATGACCAAGGGTCTCTATTAGGGAAGGAATATAGGCCACCCCGGATTTTATAATCTCGGAAATGACCCAGGATCTCTGCTCCTCTGTATCCAGTTTTAAACAGGTCTCCAAAATATCAGCTATTCCATCTCCATCACTTAGTTTCCAGATGCCCATTAAAAGCATGGTACGGATTTTTGGATTGGCTTCCGACCGCAATTTATCCTGCAAAAATGGTTTGATCTCAAGGCATCCCATTTCCAGAAGACTCTCCACAACTAAAGGCCATGAGGCTGAACCGTCCTTTAACATGCGTTTCAGAATCTCCATCACGGCCACCACACGAAAATGGCCAGCCACAATCACACAGTTTTCCACCATCAATTCATTGACCTGCCTTAGCCCGGTGCTCAAATGGCCAGCTAGCCATAAAAGATCCGCATCTTTTAAAAGCTCAAGAATTTCAGGGTGCTGCTTTACGCTTAACTGAGACAGTAGCCCAAAACTTGCAGGCATTGGTTCCAAGGGTTTTAGTTTTTTATAGGCCAGACAGGCATGTAAGACCAGAAGCGGCTCGGGGCCCTTCAAAGCCTCCTGAATTCCCGGCAAAAAATAAGGATCCCCAATAATACCCATAGCCCTAGTACACAGCCATCCGGGAAAACCTGGCTGATAAACCAGGGATAAAAGATGGGGCCATACCATACGGGAGTAGGATTTTAGTACCTTTCCCAGCCAGAATCTCTGTTCCTCATCGGAGGTAATCAAAGCCTCCACAACCATTGGAAGCGACTTGATTTGAAGCTCAATTAAAGCATCGGCTGCACTTTTTCGGATAATCCAGTGCTCTGAGGCTAGGCATTGAATCAGGCTTCTGGTTGCCGATTGGGGGATATTTCCCTTTAAAGCTGACAATACCGTGGAAACCCTGCTGCGATCCTGGCTGGCCAAAAATCCAGCCAGATGCTCCCGCCCCTCTGGAAAACGGCGAAACACCTCACAGAGCCAGTGAAATTCTTCCCCTTCTGACTGACTAAGCCGTGGTCTTAACATTTCAATTACCTCAGCCCCGATTTTTCCCAGGGCATCAGCACAGAGTTTTCTGTTCACCCAAGCCTGATCCCTGAGTCCTGAGGCCAGGGTATTTAAAGTCTGAGATCGATACGATTCGGAAATCTCGCACAATAAAGAGTATGCAAAAAACCGAATCCGCTCTGGTTTGCTCTTGTGAGTCAAAGGTGTCAATACCGGAATCAGATCCCTTTCAAGACTCATAACCGATTCCCTGGCTTCCCAAAGCCAGGTCTCATCCTGCAAAACCAGATAATCTCCCAGAGCTAAAATTCCCTCTGAACCCAGTCCAGCAAGGGTGCGGGCTGCCCAACCCAATTGCTGGGGTTTTAACTCAGGCAGGTGCTCTACCAGAACTGGAATAGCCATTTCCCCTATCTGAATCAGGGCATCACTGGCTCTTTTGGCTAAAATCCACTGTTTGTCCATCAATGTTTTGACCAGAAGCTCCATGACTCTTCTATCCCCGGATTCTCCAAGGGCGGCAGCAACCAAAAACTTGGTCTGGGCATCAGCATCTTTTAAAAGACGATACAATAGTGTATGGCTCTTAAAACCCATGGCTCCCAAAAGTTTGACACACCAGTAGACCAGATCATTATCATCAGACTGTGCTCCCTGTTCCAGTTCTGGGAAAATCTGATCCCCATAACCCTTCAAGGCAAAAAACACCTTCTGGCGCATACTCCAGTCAGGATCCTTTAAGAGAGGCAATAAAAGAGGCACGCTGCTCATGGATTTCATCGCCCCAAGGCCTTCCACAATCATGGAGCGAATCACGGAATCGGATTCCGTAACAATACACTTTTCCAGAACAGAAACGGCCAAAGCCCCCATATCAGTTAAAAGCCTGATACACCAAAATCTCTGATCTACAGAACCATTCACAGCAATATCCGATACTGTGCCGATGATATCGCCTTTTAACTTCTGTAGCTGTTTATATGCGGCAACCCGTAAATCATAAGCAGGATCTCCCAGTAAATCCATCAGAGTGGCAATTTTTGACTCTGTAACCTCATCACCTAAATAGTTGGCTATAAGATCCAGTTTTTCCTTTTTGCCCAGTCTTCTAAGAACACCATGATACTTTAAAGCATCTTCCATAGAACCCTCCCTGAACCACTACTTTGGAACCGGTGTAAACTCAAGTCCTGACCTTAGCAACACTTCAAGTTCCTTGATCTGCTCCTGATTAACAAACTGCTTACCCAAAAACCCGTCCAGCCTGTCTCCTGGCTTGAGACCAATTGCCGGAATAGCAGTGGTTGCCGAAGCCTCAACCTTTGAACCCATAACCTTTGCATCAAACAAGGAAATCCCGATTGGGACCAGCAATCGTTCACTCTTAAAAATTTCATAGGGCACCTGCCCGTCTAAAATCAGAGCAGATTCCTCCTGAATCGTTTCTACCTGCCAGTCCCCAAGGCTGTCACCAGCACACAGTACAATGTCCTGAACACAGGCACTAAAAATTCCACATGGCCTGTTCTCAATACCACTTCTTAAACCGTGGTAGCGCATAGGACAAAGAGGGTGAGGTAACACATCCGGTCTATCAGGCCGTTTTAGTTCCGCTGTTTCTTCCATGGCCAATGGCAAAGCCAGATCCGCTTTAACCTCTGATACCTTAGACCAGCCGCTTAGAAAATAAATCAGGCACAATAAAATAGAAATCATGAGAACCAGGACAGTATTTTGAGTAATTTTTATTCCCAGCTTATAATCAGGCAGCTGTTGAATCACGGTCAGAAGACTTAAATGATTCTTTTTTATAGATACCTTGCCACAATAAATTCTGGAATATGCTTTTAACTGGGAACAGCTGTAAATAGGGCCAGTCCATATACTGGAAAACATGTCCAGATGAACAAGCAGGGAATCATCTAAAAGCAGTGGTAGTCCAGACTGAGTCAAATCCTGGTGGTTTCCTAGGGCCACACCCAATTCCTGGGGATCCACAGGAAGGCTAAGAGACAATGTCTGTTTAAAACGGCTCAGAGATACCAGATGTGTCACTTCTGCTCCCTGAAACAGAACCGTTCCACCATCCGGGAAATCCCAGAGGAGCAATCGTTGAAGTACTGTACCTAAGGACACACTGTAGGCAATCTGATGCCGAACCTTCAAGGCTGCCAGAAGATCCCGATCCAAAATCGAATCCTCATCCTCGCCAATAATCGATACCCGGTGTACCTTTATGCTGTCAAGCCGATACATAAGCTCAGAAACCGAGCCTCTCGAAAGGCTACAGGAGTCAACAAGGCTTGAAGAAAATAATCCAACCCTTAGCACAAGCAAAACCCAGTCGCGGGTAGTTAAAACTAATATGACTTCTTGTTGCAACACCTGAATCCCATTCTAAACCAAACAATTCAACATGAACACGGGTATTTTTTGTGACTGGAGATGTCTACCACATGAAGATAGCAATTGACTACACCAATAGAGATCGTTTACGATCAATAGTGGATTTTCTACCATGTTTGGCACGCAGGGAGGTTGTGTCATGGGGTTTACCGTTTCAAATGTTAGTTCGCGCTATCTGCAAACTACTGGGCTTAAGCTTGAAAAGGCTATGAATTCTGACCCGAGTCAGACTGCTCAGTCCAGGCCAGTTGAGTCAGAAAAAGCCGCAAAAAAAATTACCAAAAACCGCTATCAGGCATCAACGAGTCGTACTGAACTTTTAGGGCTTCAGCAGTCTATTTCCAAAACCCAGATAACAACCAATTCCATAAACAGGATTCAATCCCGTCTGGAGTCATTAGGCTCAGACCCAGAACCTGAGAACAGAAAAAAGGCAGCCAAGGACATCTCTCAAATTGTGTCTGAAGATAAGGCCTTTTCCCAAAATTACCCCAATCGCTCCAGTTCAGCATCCCTAAGAGCCGTTACAATTGAAGAACCACCCCGTCCAG
>JACFNL010000185.1 GCA_019454875.1 Candidatus Cloacimonadota bacterium
TCTCAGATTGCCTTTTTTGAAAAGCCATACCTTCGCTTTGAAAGAATGTTAAAGACATGGCTCAAATCTGGAATCCGCTCCTGGCCAAGCCTCAGGGACAATCTGCCCCTTTGGATCAACCATCGACTACCCCCAAACAAGATTATCTCCCAAAAAATTTCAGAGGCTACGGGATGGGATCCATTACTGGTAAGAAAAAAACTTATGTTTTATGCCCACCATCAG
Source organism: Candidatus Cloacimonadota bacterium (assembly GCA_019454875.1). GTDB lineage: Bacteria > Muiribacteriota > UBA6191 > UBA6191 > UBA6191 > UBA6191. Next base: position 226 of record JACFNL010000185.1, read on the forward strand.
AGCCACGCGGCCAGTGCGTTTTTTGCCTCTCCATTTTCTGAAGCTGGGATTCTAATCATGGACGGGGTCGGAGAATGGAGTACAACTACGATCTGGAAGGGAGAAAACAACCAGATAAAACCTCTTCTGGAAATGAAGTTTCCCGATAGCCTGGGTCTATTTTATTCTGCATTCACCGGATATCTTGGGTTCCGTATTCTTAGTGGGGAATACAAGTTGATGGGTCTGGCGGCCTACGGCAAGCCCAGATTCGTAGACCTCCTTAAAAAACATATCATTCATATTGACCCCAACGGTGGAATTCGCCTAAACACCAGATATCTGAATTTTTTACACCCTGCTCAAGCAGTAACAAAAGCTTTCTCAGAAGTACTGGGATTTGGACCAAAAAGTCCCGAACAGGAACTTTTAAACGAACATAAGGACTTGGCTGCATCTGTTCAAACCATCCTGGAAGAAGTCATCATAAAACTGGTTGACACCACAAAAAAAGTAACAGGTAGCCAGAATCTGTGCCTTGCTGGTGGTGTTGCCTTAAATTGCCGGGCCAATGGAAGAGTTTTAAATGAATTTCCTGATTTGAATCTCTTTGTGCAGCCTGCTTCTTCAGACTCAGGTGGATCCCTTGGTGCGGCCTGTTTAGCCCAGATTTCCCAAGCTGGTGATGGCAAAAATTCCGCCCCTTACAGAATCAGTATGGACTCCTGTTATTTTGGACCCGAATTGCTGGATGAAGACATTAAAAAGGCCCTGGATAAGTTTGGTCTAAAAAAATTACGGCTTGAGGATCATGATCTGATTAACACTGTTCAAGAATTTCTGTCAAAGGATCAGATCGTTGCCTGGGCCAGAGGAAGGATGGAGTTTGGTCCCCGTGCCCTAGGAGCAAGAAGTATACTGGCCAATCCCTGTTCCGAAACCATAAAAGACAAAATTAACTCACATATCAAACAAAGAGAAGGATTTCGTCCTTTTGCTCCCATTGTATGTGAAGAGGATGCCTCAAAGTATTTTGACCTTAACTGCAAAAGCCCACACATGCTTTTGGCTGTAAAAGTTATGAATCGCTTTCTCCCTGCCATCACCCACATTGATGACACCGCCAGAGTCCAGACTTTAAGACAGACTGACAATCCCCTGCTTCATAAACTCCTGAAACTGTTTGAAAAAAAAGTCGGATTCAGTGTTCTTCTCAACACAAGTTTTAATCTTCGTGGTGAACCCATTGCCGCATCGGCTCAGGATTGCATCAAATCTTTTCTGATGTGTCGCCTTGATGCCCTGGTACTGGGAAATTATCTAATCTTGCGATCCGAGCTTTCTGAATCTATGCTTAACTATCAATCTAATGATATCGAAGCAGATTAAATCTCATTCCCTTTGGAAAAATTCCCTGTTTGCCACCCTGTTCACCCTGTTTGGCAAACTAGTCGGATTTTTAGCATCTCTTTATGCTGCCCGACAGTTAGGCGCGACCGTTGCCACCGATATTGCCTTTTTTGTATTTTCCTTAGTGGGCATTACCTCCAGTTTTTTTCAATCCTACAACGCAAGTGTCCTGGTGCCCCAATGCATCAAGTTAAAACAGACTGAAGGGCTTTTGGCATCCAGAAACCTTTTGAGCCTCTTTGCCACCAGAATAAGTCTTGCCTTACTTCCAGTTACGGCTCTGAGCCTGTATTTTTATGCTTATCTTATTGGGAAAATCAGCCAGTTCAACCCACAAAATCTACAGGAACATTCTTTAGCCATCCTGTTGATTTTACCTATTCTGCCACTGGCATATATCAATGATTTAATGACCCATTGGATACAGATCCAAAAAAACTTCATCATAACCAATTTTTCCACCTGTTTTCATGGATTCAGTGTCCTGTTTTGCCTGTACTTTTTTAACCGTCAGCTCGGAGCCTCCAGTTTGGCCCTTGGGTTTTTGCTAGCCTCCATTTTGCAGTTTTTATGGTTAAGCTGCCATCTCTTAATCAGCCGACAGATGCTATTTTGGCAATGGAAGTCCCGCTCTGATCTTTTGCTTATCAAACAGCTCTGGGTATCTATTTCAAGCCTACAAATCATTGCCTGCCTGAGTGCCTGGATGCTTGACTATTTTGCCAGTGGACTTCCTGATGGACAACTCACATCCCTGATTTACGGCCGCAAGGTTCAGGAGTTGATGCCAACCCTTTTAATATATCCCCTGGTCTCCTCCTTGTACCCCAGGCTTTGTGAACTAGCCCTTGATAATGATAAAGATCTTCTAAATCAACGGCTTCTTGATATGAATCGTCTGCTTACAAGTATTGTTCTACCTGTGAGCCTATTTTGTGTATACCACTCTAAAGCCATCATCTCCCTGATGTATTACCGTGGCAATTTTGATGAACAGGCCCTGCAATCAGCCTCAATTACCCTCTCCATTCTTAGTATTGGCACCTGGCTTCAGGGCAGCAATTCCATACTGACCCACTCCCTTTATGCATTGCAGGAACATCGTATCTATCGCTCCCTGATCCTGCGCTCTCTTAGCATGACCTTAGCCCTTGCCCTCTGCCTTTATTTTCTGACTCCGCGATTTGGAATCACAGGTATGAACCTGGCGGTACTACTGGTCAACATCATCTTTTTACCCCTTTGGGGAATTTATTTAAGAAAAGTATATTTTAATCAGGACGACACCCTGATTCGTCTGATTCATTTCACTAAGGTATTTGGTGCTGCCATACTCTCAATCCTTGTTGTGTCAAAAACCGGATGGAATGTAATGTTGCAGTTTATCTCAGTAATGGTTCTACAGATTGTATTACATATATTCTGGGGCAGTCGCGAAACTCGCCTCATTCGGGAGCAGCTCATTAAGATATGATTCATCCAATCCCTATACTTAAAGACAATTATGTCTGGGCCATGTCCTGCGAAGGCGGGGTGATTATCATAGATCCAGGTGATGCTCTTCCCGTTATTGACTGGCTTAATGAAACCTCCCAGACCCTCAAAGCCATTCTGATCACCCATCATCATCAGGATCATATTGGGGGAGTAGCCGAGTTAAAGCAAAAAACTGGGTGTCTGGTGTATGGAAACAAAAAAGACGAACACAGAATCCCCAACCTGACACATTCG
>JACFNL010000034.1 GCA_019454875.1 Candidatus Cloacimonadota bacterium
CGGTGACAATTGGTTCCTCGTAAGGCTCCCGGCTCTAAAGGCCGGGAGCTTTTTTTTCGTTCTTTTTGTCTTTTTGTGGGAGGATTAGGTTATCTTTCTTAGAACATGAACTATCAGCCACCGTATACTATTACATCTGAAATCCTGAATCTGGTCGCTTCCATCAGCGAGGCGGTAGGAAGATTGTCAGCCATTACGGAGCAGGCCAGGGCCTTGCGTCTACGACGGATCAATCGGGTGCGCACAATTCATGGCTCGCTGGCCATTGAGGGTAATACCTTAAGTGAAGAACAGATTACCGCAATTCTTGATGGTAAACGCATCATGGCCCCGGCGCGTGAGATACAGGAGGTAAAAAACGCACTGGCAGCTTATGACCGGTTTGATATATGGAACGCCAAAAATGAGAAGGATTTATTGGATGCTCATCATGTCCTGATGTCTGGTTTGATCAACGAGGTCGGAATGTACAGGCATGGCGGTGTGGGAGTGATGGCTGGGCAACAGGTTATCCATATGGCTCCTCCGGCTGACCGAGTACCCCACCTGGTGAGTGATTTGTTCTCCTAGTTTCAAGTTGTGTCTTTCATTACGAGTTTGAGTTTATCCATCCATTCGCCTATGAACATCAGGCAGAATACTATCAGGCTTTACGGGACAGCACTCGTATGGCTGACTCCGCCCCCTTTATTGTGTTTATGTTACGCATGATTTTAGATGCAGTAATCACCTTCACCCCCCAAGTCACCCCCCAAGTCGGCGAGCTGTTGTCAGCAATCAGGGGTGAGATGAGCCGCGATCAACTACAATCCATTCTTGGTCTTTCAGATAGGCGTTCATTTAGTGATCGTTACCTCAAACCGGCTCTGGCTGAGGGACTGATTGAGATGACCATCCCCAACAAACCAAACAGTAGATTCCAACAGAACCTAAACTTTATTCGCTATCGCTGGATGAAGAAGATGAACTTGGAAACTGACCGGACATGATTGCAGAAATCTGGGCCTCGCTCAGGGCTCTGATTTTTACTTCATTGGATGGAAAGGCCATTTTCCACTGCATGTCTTCCTGGGAAACCTGAGGTGTTGTTGATTCAGCACCGGTAGCGGCAAGAATCTGCTGGGCCATGGGGTTGTTCATGGCTCCGAGGTTTAAGGGAACTGGTATCATGGGCAGGGAGACGGCGTATACTTTTTTAACGGTTTCAGACCGGCCTGTCTGGGGGGTTTCAGCCTGCTGGCCCATCATGCCTTGAATCTGACCAAGAAGCTGGTGTGTATTGGACATGGCAGCCAGGGTCTGAGTGATTTCAACTTCTACCAGAAACACAGCTACTACAGCTGGCTGTGAATAGAACTGATTCTGACCGGCAATGGGCCGGTTGACCTTGGGCAGGGAGCCAATCACATTTTTGATGCCAGTGATATGATACTTAAGATGGTAGTACTGTCCGTTTTTAGAAGCAGTACCGGGAAATTTGCGGCTCAGATAGTTGTTGATTTGCATCAGAGCCTTGGACATGGCATCAGCGGAATATTCCCAGTCGGGACGATCGGGACGAATATCTGGTCGGACAGGAGGAGTGGGAACAGAAGGAGTAGTACTGGTGGTCTGTGTTCTTTCGATTCCATCCGCACTAGGACTCTCGGCAATAAGGTGAGAGAAAGTAGCCAGACCTAAAAACAGTATTCCTCGCAACATAAAATTCCTCCTGGACTCTACTACGGGCAACAGCTTCATTTGGTTTCGTCTTTTTTCGGGTTTGCCAGATCCTGGAAGAATTTTAAACGGGAAGATTGAACGGGAAGCCCATTATCCACCTTGTAGCGATACAGTTCACAGCCATCACAGCCCGATTCGCAACAACGGCCACCTGATTGAGCGATTCTAAAAATTTTCCCGTCAAATTCCTGGGTGTAGTTTTTGTTGCTCACGACCTGCCCTCTTTTGACAAAAAAAATGAAATGGGGTGATTCTGGCAATGGATTCCGGGGTGAGAACCAGATCAAACCCTGCAAAACTAAGGGTCTTTCCTTCCTCATCCAAAGGTTCCCAACTAGTCGCTTTTAAAAAAAAACGACCAGCAGAGTAACTTAAAATCTGATGGGGGTAACTGTCTGGAAACAGGATGCTGTCCCTATGATCTTCCTGATGCAGAAGTTGAAGTCCAAGGGCTGGTTTCCAGTTAAAAAACAGATAGGGTTCGCGACAAATTTCGTAGTTTTGAGTTCCGGTATGACGAATGCTGAACCGGTTCACTAAATCTTTGGGAATATGAATCAGAACCTGTTTTTGTTCCATTCTCTCAAGGTATTGGGAATACAGGGATTCGGCCAGGGTTCTTTCACCAATATTCCAAAGAATCTGCCTAAGAATCAAATGCCTGGACCGATCCGATGTTTGAAAGGATAATCCCTTCAAATGGAAAAACAGGGCAGGAATCATGAGATTTTGCGCTCTTAGGATACCTGAAATTTCAATCCACCAGAGAGAATCCATACTGGAAGCACTTTGCCCAAACACGGTTTTTGCATCCTCAATAAGGCAGGGTGAGTTTAAAAAAGCCGAGAGTTCAAAACAGAGTTTGATAAGGGAGGCATCCAGAATGACCTTGTCTGGGCCCTGTTCCATTTGCAGTGCACTGCGTAGAAGTGTGTGAGCCTTTTGATGTTTTTTTCTCTGTATCAGTCTTTGCACATGCTCAGTCAGGGCATGGGCATGAGTGGGATTAAGCTTAAGAATAATCTTGAGACTTTCCCCTAAAAATGCCGGAGGAATACTGGAGTTCTGTTTCAGTGACAGATAGAACGGCCAGAATATCTTGGCAATCATGGACTGGTTTTGTAGCTCTGGTTGATAGCGGCTCCAGTCAAGATAGTTCTTGAGATTAATGTAGAGGGGATCCTGGGTATTGACATTTAACGAGGCCAGATCCCCAAAATATCGTCCCCATAACACTTCGTTTTCTCTCAGATAATAACCGTTGCCACTAGACCCCATCCGTCGGGCATAATGAAAATAGCTTTTCAGGATTCTGGCATATTCTCCATCCTGGGGATTTAGAATCATGCTTTCAAGCTCGCTTTTTTCAAACAGCCAGTCCAGCTCCATTCTTAAGGGCAGGATACGAAGCCATAGATCTTCCTGCTCTGAGGGTGTGGGATGGTTTGACAGAAAGTGCAAAAGGGAGTGCAGACGACCATTCAGGATATCGGCCAGAATGATTTCCAGGCCTTGTTGGTTGGCAGAGGACTCTCTGGGTAAAAACAGCATAAGACTATGATAGCCTAAAATGCTCCGGAAATCTTAAATCCGGCTTCAGAATAACCCTTCTGGTTTCCGCGCATCATGTAGGCATCTACAAAAAAGTCCGAAACCCGGTGGCGGATACCACCGTTAAAAACGATATCGCTGGTTTGGGCATCAAAATCCTCATATTTGATTTCCCCAAGAAGGTGAGTGTCCTTGTTGAGCTTGGTGTCCATGCCAGCAATCCAGGAAAACCAGGTATTATTGTTGACAAACTTGTTGTCAGTATCATTGTGTTTGACTGTGAAATGCGATTCAGTCCTGTAGGTGAAGGGGCTTGTCAGTGTGAAGTAGGCTGTGCGGAACCGTTCAAACTCCTGATCAAGAATCAGGTTTCTGGACTTCTGATCCACATTGGTTGACATAAATCCCAGGGCAATCTCGCTTTTTCCTACCTTTTGATGGGCTTTTAATCCATAACTGGATTCAGGAAAACCGTCCTGGGCCGAGTCAAATCTTGTGCCAATGGTTGTGTCAGTATAACGAGTCGATTTTAAAACTCTAAGGGATACTTCAAAATTATCATGAATACCGTGGTTCAAGATGAGATTGGAGTCCGTGGCCTCATGAGACTGTACATTTTTGAAGAGATTAGTGCGAGTCACCTTGGTTTGCCCATAATGATAAGATGCTGCGGTTTTTCCATGGGGCAGACCTCGGGCTGAGATTGAGTCCAGAAGTCCTGTAGGTCCAAGCAATGAGGGCAACATTCTTGAATTATCCCAGCGGGGCTTGATCTGGTTGTAACGAGCTGGGGATTCGATCACAGGGATACCAGAACTTTGTACCACTTCATCAGAAAACTGGGACAGATCCAGATGTGAATTCATTCTGACTTCTCTGGCAGGGGTGCGGTTCTTTTTGATGTAGTCCCCGGGATTGTGTTTATCAAAAAAGTCTTTTTGTGCCACAATTGCCATATCATGTTCCGGGCGGGTCAGATAGTCCTCAGATTTGGATTCCAGAGGCGAAGTCAAAGACTCCTCGCTAGAGAGGCTAAGGACTGATAGTCCCAGAAGAATGGTTCGAATCAAGTAAGTCTTGTTTTTCATTGGCAATTTTTCTGTTACACTGCGCCTTGGGAATTTTCGGCAATTTACCCAACAATATTGATGAACCTGATGATTCTTTTGTTTACTTCACTTTTGGCGGGTTTGCAGTTATACGGCATCCGGCAGCTTGGCCTTGCCAAAGATTTTTTGACCAGTGGAATTTTCAGGGTTGGTGAAGAGGAAATGCATGCTTCTTCGGTGGTCGCCTACACAAGGGTCTACCTGATTTTTCTCTTTTTGGTGCATCTTGTAGTCTGGCTTTTAGGGTTTGTACATATTCATCCCATCTTAGGGGCTTTTGGATGTGCGCTGGCATTTTGTGATTTTGTGTTAAATCATGAAGTGATAACCCATCTGGCCAATGAACCCTTTTCAAGTAAAGCGGCAGATCGATTGATGGCATTTGGTCTGATGTTGGCGATATTGCAGGTGGCATGCTGTTTTTTAATGATGGGTCTAGTGATAATCAGAGAAGTTGGATAAATTATGTTCACAGATGAGATACGGATTCAGGTAAAGGGCGGCAATGGTGGCAATGGCTGCCAGTCCTATGCCAAAACGACACAGGCGGCTTTTAAGGGGCCAGATGGTGGCTCCGGTGGCCGGGGTGGAGATCTATATTTAGTAGTGGATCAAAGAATTAACAGTTTGAACTTTTATAGGCAGAACCGGCACCATAAGGCTGATGACGGTCGCCCGGGCGGCAAACATGCAGATGGTAAGGATTCCGGTCCCAAATTTTTGAAGGTTCCGCCTGGAACCTGTGTTTTTGCCGAAGATGGATTTCTGCTGGCTGATTTAAACTACCCGGATCAGAAGTTTCTGGTTGCCAGGGGTGGACGGGGTGGACGGGGTAATCGGGATCTGATTACAAAAACTATCAAAGTGCCCCGTTTTGCGGAAAAAGGTGAACCAGGAGAAGAGTTCTGGATTCGTCTGGAGCTAAAGCTGACAGCGGATATTGGTATTATTGGGTTCCCTAATGCCGGAAAATCTACTCTGATTTCCAAACTGTCCAATGCACGGCCTAAAATTGCATCCTATCCGTTTACAACATTGGAGCCTAATTTGGGAATGGTTTATCTGACCGAAGAAAGATCCATGCTCATGGCTGATATCCCCGGAATTATAGAAGGGGCCCATGAAGGTGCCGGTCTGGGTCACAAGTTTTTGCGGCATGTGGAAAGGTGTGGTTTTCTTTTACATCTGGTGGATCTTTTCCCTTTTGAAGAAAGAGATCCCTGGGAAAGTTATGTGATTTTAAACCGTGAACTGGCAGCATATTCAGAAAAGCTGGCCACCAAACTTCAGGTGATTGCCTTAAACAAAACCGACATGCCAGATACGGAAGAACGACGGGAGCAATTTCTAAAAAAACTTAAAAAAAGTCTGGGCAAGGGCCAGGAAATGCCCAAAGTGCTTACGATTTCGGCTCTGACGGGAACGGGTCTTGAAGAACTGAAGTATTATCTGGCTGATTTTTTAAGTAAAAATCCTTCTCAGATTGAGATATTTGAAGATCAGATAGTGGAAAGAAAACACAGGCCACTGACAATTGGCCGGGAAAGTGAAGATGTGTTTCTGGTCTCAGGGGATGAGATTGAAAGAATTTGCTCTCAGGTTGACTGGAATAACCCAGAGGCCGTGGAGCATGTGCAGAAACTATTTTATCGCAGGGGTATCATTGATGAGCTTCGTGCCCAGGGAGTACAGCAGGGGGATCTGATTCGTATTGGTCGGGTTTATGAGATGGTATACGCTGATGATGCCTGGGATCAGCCCTTTGAATCATGAATGTTTTATCTGTAGATCAAGTCAGTCATAGCTATGGGGTGAAACCGGTTCTGAATCAGGTCAGTTTTGGCTTGAATATGGGAGAAAAAGCCGGGTTGATAGGGGCCAATGGTAGTGGAAAGTCCACCATTTTACGGCTGATTTTAGGTCTTGAAACACCGGATAAAGGCCGGATTCATCTAAATCAGCAGGTGAAGCTGGCATTTTTACCCCAGGAACCGGAACTGGATCCAGGGGATACGGTTCTTCAGGCTGTGTTAAGAACCAGGCCGGAGATTCATCAGGCTCTAAAAGAATATGCCGAACTTACGGAAAAACTGGCTCTTTATCCTGAAGATGCCCAGATTCTTCAGAAGCTGGAACAGGCTCAGTTTGTGCTGGAAAAAATGGGAGCCTGGGAACTTGAGGATGAGGCCAGACGATCCTTAAAACAGTTGGGTATCACCGATTTTTCCCGGCTGGTAGGTGGTATGAGTGGGGGAGAACAAAAAAAGGTGGCCCTGGCTGCCCTTTTCCTTCAGCCCTCCGAGTTTTTGCTTCTGGATGAACCGACCAACCATCTTGATACTCAAAGTATTGAGTGGCTGGAGGAGAGGCTTCTGGACTATACAAAAACCATGCTTTTGATTACCCATGATCGCTATTTTCTCTCTCGTATTACCTCAAGGATTTTAGATCTGGATATGGGGAAACTCACTCCATTTGAAGGTAACTATTCTGAGTATCTGGTGCACAAAGCCACACAGATGGAAGTTGATGCCCAGACATTAAAAAGTACTCAGTCTTTTTTGAAAAGGGAACTGGAATGGGTTCGCCGCATGCCCAGGGCAAGGGGTACAAAATCCAAATACAGACTGGATCAGTACGATGAAATTAAAAGTAGTCTGAGCTTTCGCCCCAGGCCCATGGATGAATTTCGTTTTCCTATGGGTAGGCGTTTAGGCAACCGTATCCTTGAATGGACAAATCTTGGCAAACAATATGACGGTAAATGGCTCTTTCGTCATGGAGTACACAAGGTTCTGGCCGGAGAAAAAATTGGTATTGTTGGCAGAAACGGGGCTGGTAAATCGACTTTTTTGCGCTGTCTTTTGGGGGAAATCAAGGCAGATGAGGGTTTTTGTGAACCGGGCCAGAATACAGAGTTTGCCTATCTGACCCAAAAGAGGCTTTTGCCTGATGAAAATTTAAGTGTGTATCAGGCCATGGAAGATCTAGGGGAGGCTATCCCTATTGGGAATCAGAAACTCAGCCTGTATTCATATCTTGAGAGATTTGACTTTAAAGGCGATACCATCCACAAACGCATATCAAGGCTTAGTGGAGGGGAGAGGGCTAGATTGCTCCTGGCTAGAATGGTGGCATCCCAGGGAAATTTTTTGATTCTTGATGAGCCGACCAATGATCTTGATTTACCAACACTAAGACTTTTGGAAGAAGCTATTTTTGAGTTTGAAGGCTCCTGTCTTATAGTGTCTCACGATCGCTGGTTTCTGGATCGCACTTGCAATGCCATCATGGAAATCGGGGAAGATGAAACCCCGTTTTATACTGCTGGAAACTATACTCTTTATAGACTGCTCAAAGACAGAATTCGTGAGAAGGCCGAGGAAAAACCTGAGAGCCAGATAGAAAAGGGCAAATCAGAAACCAGGGGAGTCAGAGTAAAAAAAGGTCTGTCTTTTAAGGAACAGCAGGAACTTAAACAGGTAGAAGAAAAAATAGCCGAGATTGAACTCAGGTTAAAATCAATTGGCAATGAGCTTGAATCCGGCAAGGATTACACCCAGTTTCAGGCTTTGGGCAAGGAACAGGAAAAACTTCAGACAGAACTTTCCCAATTGTTTGATCGATGGGAAGCACTGGAGATGATCAAGGTTTTATAGGTGCTGTGTTAGAATGACAAAAACTCTGGCTGGAGGCAAAATGAAAACTGGATTCGCCACCGTATTGATGGTTCTTTTACATATTTGTGCTAGTGCTAATCCCTGGGTAAAAGAAGAAACCATAAAACCCGGTGAATTTAATCTTGTTTACACCATTGGCCCTAGGGATGGCCTGGAGATTACAGTTCAGGGCCTGAAGGAATTTGAACGCAAGGGTTTGATGGATGAACTGATTTTTCTGGTTACAGACGATGGGTTTGTCAATCTTCCCCTGGTGGGGCTTATCAAGGCCCAGGGTCGGACGGCCACTGATTTAACCAGAGAGCTTGAGAAAGCCTATACAAAGTTTGTAACCAAACCACAAATTTCAGTTGTGGTCAGAAGTTTTAAATCAAAGCAGGTTTATGTTTTAGGTAAGGTGTTTCAAAACGGTGCCATTCCATTAAAACATGATAAAACCACCCTGTTTGAGGTTCTGGCTGAGGCTGGAGGCTTCTCATCCAAAATCCCATCCATTGATGGAGTGGTTTTAAATGAGCCTGACATGCGCAATGTGTATGTCATTCGCAGTAACAAAAAATACATAATTAATCTTTATGATCAATTGATTCAGAAAACAGATGACACCCCCTTTATTGTGCATCCTGAAGACAGGATTTTTGTACCTGAACCAGTAGAAGTCATTTCCGTACTGGGTGGAGTGAAAAAGGCGGGAGCATTTAATCTGAAAAGTGGGTTGACCTTATTGCAGGCAATTGCCCTGGCAGGCAGTTTTACTGAAAATGCCCGCCGTGATAATGTGCAGGTGATTCGTAAAGGTGCTTCAGAAGCTACACGGGTCAATGCGGTACGGATTTTTGATGGCCGGGAGAAGGATCTGGATTTAAAGTCCGGGGATATTATTTATGTTGCAGAGTGGTAGAGATTTTCATCTCCTGGACTACCTGGAAATTCTAAAAAAATACAGAGGACAGATATTCCTAAGCACGGTTCTTTGTTTTTTTGCAGCCTTTGCAGCCAACCAGATTGTGACTCCCGTATATGAGGCTGAGTCCAAACTTTTGATTGAAGAAAAGCTAGAAGATGTCAATCTGACTAAAAACCTGCTTTTACCCTACCAGAAAGAGTTTTTTGATACCCAAAAACAGATTCTGGAAAGTGATCCGGTGTTTGAGGCCACTGTTTTAGCCTTGAAACTTCATGAGGAAGTAAGTCCGCCCGGTATTTTTGATGCTCTTAAGGTCAGGGTAAAAAGTCTTTTGGGCCTGAATTTTGATTTGAGTGAGGATCAGAAGTTAAGAGATTCGGTAGATAAGGCCATCCGCAAATTAAAGAAGAAAATTTTTGTGGATGCGGTACGGGGAACCAATATTTTGGTTTTAAGTGTGGAAGACACGGATCCTGAAGTGGCCCAGATTACGGCCAACCGCCTGGCCGATGAATTTATTCGTCGCTCCTTACATTTAAAAAATCAGGATTCACTGGATGCGGCCCGATTTTTGGATGAGCAGGTGTCCACCATCCGGCAACGATTAAATGCCAGTGAAAAAAAGCTTGAGGATTTCCAGTTCAGTGAGGAAGCAATCTCATTGGATAAAAGGATAGAGTTTTTAGTTGAGAAGCAGATTGTGGTTGCAGAAAAGGACTATGAAGATGCTGTTTTGGAGCTGGAGCAGGAAAGGGAAAGGGTCGAGGTTTTAGCGGCCCAGGTGCAGGCAGAACGAAGCCGAAGATCCTCTGGGGATCGTGGAACGGATCGTATGTTGAACGAACAGCAGATCCTTTTGGAAATCAAGCTCACTGAATTGAAACGAAAATTCACTGAAGAGCATCCTGAAGTGGTTTCGGCCCGCCGGTCTTTAGCCATGTTATCTGAGAGGCTTGCCAAGGAGCAGACCCAGGCTACCCAGGGCCTCCAGCAGTCATCCAATGAACTTTTGCAGGGACTTGAGAAGGACTTTTCCGAGGCCCAGAGAAACTACCGGGTCTATTCGGTCCGAGTGGAACAACTCCTGATTCAGCTTGGTCAGCACAGGGAAAAACTAAGAACTCTCCTCAAAAAGAAGGCCGACTTTCTGGTATTACAGAGGGAATTGACAGCCGATGAAACCTTATACGAACTACTGTTAAAACGATCCAAGGAAGTAGGGGTTGAATCCGGTCTGAATATTGGACATGTTAAATTGATTCAGCCAGCAACCCTGCCTGTGTATCCAGTAAAACCCAAAAAATTGATCAATCTTGTTTTAGGTCTGGTCACCGGCTTTTTTTTAGGTGTCGGTCTGGCCTTTTTAAGGGATTATCTGGATCAGAGTCTGAGAACCAGGGAAGAAATTCAGGCCCTGTTACCTGATTTGGCCCTGATGGGTGTATTCACCGAAAACGCACTTCTTAGAAAGGAAAAACATCTTCTACCTACTTTGGTACAGACCAATCCTAACTCCATGATGGCTGAGAACTTTAAAATTCTTAGGGCCAACCTTGAACTTTATCTGCAAAGAGGAATTAAGACTGTGTTAGTCACTTCCTCAGTACCAGCAGAAGGAAAAAGCACGATTGTTTCTAATCTTGCTATTGCTTTTGCTCATTTAGGCCGTCGGGTTTTACTGATGGATGGGGATCTGAGAAAACCAAAACAGCACCAGTTCTTCCGCTCCCTGGATGCCAATCAGTTCTCAAAAACCCAGATTGAGAATTTGTACTTTTTTAAGGCTCCCGAAGTCACAAATACCACCCGCTATCTGCGTTCTGAGGAGTTTCTTCAGATTCTGGAATCTGCCAAGTCCCAGTTTGATGTTGTGCTGATTGATTCCGCTCCCTTGACTCTTGTCAGTGATACCAGCGATTTTATTGGTCTTGATATGCCCGTTTTATTGGTGGTTGGTTCGGGCAGGGTCACCGAAGCAGATCTGGGCAGATGTTTGCAGAACCTTAAAAATCTGGATGCCAAACTGTTAGGATTTGTGCTTAGTCGTATGCCGGAAGTACGAAGAAATCAGGAGTATCAGGCTTATTATGAGCCTTATGTCTCGAACTGATCTTTCGCGATTCAGTGCCTATGCCATTCTATTTTTTAGTTTGTCTGGCCTGTTTTTGATGCCTCTGTTTCGTGGGGTCATTTACCCGGTGGAGCGCACCCTGTTTACGGCCATGAGTCTGTTTCTTCTTATCCTTGTGGAATGGAGGAATTTATACCTTGGAAGCAGAAGGGAACACTGGCTGGATTTTAAAAGGCCGGTATTGATTTTGCCGGGTCTTTGGCTTTTTGGTTTATTGATTCACTGTTTTGTGGTTTCCCGATTCCCTTATGCTTCCCTGTTACGATGGCTGGACTTCTGTTCGGCCCTGATCTGGTTTTATCTGGCCATAATTCTGGGACGGGATGAAAAACGAAGGGGGATTCTGTTCTGGGGGATTGCCTCCATTGGAACTTTTTACGCTGCTCATGCCCTCCTGATATATTTTGGCGTTTTACAAGAGAGCTGGTGGGAAAAACCGGAATTTGTCTCTGGAACCTTTGTGAATCACAATCATTTTGCCGGACTGTTGCAGTTGACTCTGTTTGTGCAGGCTTCCTTGTTTTATACCAGAGCGGGCGAGGATCGGTTTTTACCAGGTCTTGGGCTTTTGATTCAACTAGCAGCATTTGTTCTGGCCCTGTCCCGAGGCTCATGGCTGGCATTTTTTCTGAGCCTTTTTGTACTGGGGGCAGTGATGTTGTTTGCTCCCGGGCTGAGAAAGCGGGGTTTTATTGTTCTGTTCTCCTGGTTTGCCAGTGTCCTTGCCTTTCTGGGGCTGGTGTACTCCCGCATGGTTCCCGCATTGTCAGAAAGGTTTTTTTCCTTTTTTCAAACCAATGCCCAGTTCGAGTTTATGGATTTTAGAATCAGGCTCTGGAAGTCTACCTGGGAAGCATTTTGTGATTCATGGCTCTTTGGGCATGGGCTTCGATCTTTTGAATGGGCCATGCTTCCGTATCGAAGTCCGGGATTTGAGTACTTATTTGATTATGCCCATAATGACTGGCTACAGTTTTTAATGGAAATGGGACTTGTATTTGCTCTGTGCCTGTCATTGGGAATTCTTATTCTTTTGATCCGTTCCATGCTTCGGCTTTTTGATACCAGACTGCAAAACTACCGGTTTGAGACGGTGGGTATGGCCTTTGGATGTTTATGTCTGTCCCTTCACGGATTAACTGATTTTAATCTTCATATTTATGGGAATCTCTGCCTGTACTTTTTTTGTCTGGGATTACTGGTGAATCCCATCAGGCAGCCAGAGAAAATCCGGACGAGAACTGGGCCTTGAATTGTGTGGACTTTTCATAGGCATTCAGAGCCTTTTTCACATTGGACTGGGAGTTGGATTTTTCTTCTTCAGCCAACTGCTGTCTGGCCCGTGCCTCCATCTGTTTGGCAGCGGATGCAACCGACCGATCCTGGCTGGACGGTTCCGCTGGAGCTAAAGCAGCACGGTAGATGACCTGAGCTTTCTGAATGGTGGCCCTGGGATCTCTTTCTTCACTGATATCAATGTTGACATGACCACCAACCCGATACCGTTTACCATCAGGCCCGGTCTGGTAGCTGTAGTTGGCACCGCCTCTGGCATAGGGTCCAGCAGCCGCCGCATGGGCATTTTCATGAGCTGAAACTTCAGCATCCCTAGCCTTGAGTTTGTTGATCTCCTCCTGTTCCTGAGGGGTCAGTTCCTTGCCTGAACCGTCCTTTTTTTCAGTGTCCGACTTTTTTGAAGTTTCGGAATCAAAAGTTGGGGGCCGGGTAGGATCCTGTTTTTGTGGTAAAAAGGAGGGAAGTTTTTCTGAATCATTCTGTTTATCAGTTACAGGATTGATGGCTTCCGCTGGAGAAACTGGAGTAATTTTTTCGGCTTCAGGGATAGGCGATACAGGGGCAAGATTGAGAATTGGCCGGTAATCGGCCACGGATCCAGTTTTAATAACCACTTAGGTTCCTCCCAGATTCCTTCCCTGGATTGGAGGGGACATAAGGTATATTATGTACAAAAGCGAAAACTTTTGCAATAGGAGGATAAATGTCTGGTTTTTTTCGACTGCATCAAAGAAAGGATCTTGTTTTGTTCCGCAGTTCGGACCGTCTAAAAATAGGTGTGATTGTCAATATCCTGGCAGCGGCATATCTTATAAGACCACTGGGGGTTCGCTCACTGGAGACTGTGGATGAAGCACAGGAGATTTGTGAGGAAAATATACTTCAGAAGGTTGGAGAACTGGATTTTGATACGGTCCATGAAAATGATGAGGGTTTTGGCTTTTCAAGCTGGGCTGTGGAGGATCTTCTATAATGGTGGAAATACAGGGGAGAAGAGAAAGGGAAGTTCTTGATTTTTTATTGTTTCAGACCAAGGTTTTGAAAAATCAGAAAGGGAGACTGATACAAGAAGGGGTCACTGAACCTTTGTTTGTATTGTCGAAAAATTTTGGGTATGAGATTCAGAAACTCAAGGAATTTGTTGCTCCCTTAAGTGCCTCGGGCATGGAACTTTCTGAGGAAGAGGAATGGATTTTACAACTGGAAAGTCTGATTCCCAAAAGTGATGAGGACAATACTGTAGAACATAGCAGCCTGGTGTTTTTACGCATTGATGATTGGGCCACTCATTTACGCAAACGATTGAATTTAAAGACTAAACCAAACCAGAACGAACACCGATAAACCTTCTGAACAAGGGAGTTAGGATGTTGTTTCTGGGCTTGTTTCTATTATTGACTCTATTTACTACCGGACTATTTATGCTTGTATTTGAATGGTTTTCGCGTTCAAGACTTGCGAGCACACAAACCGAAGACATTCATAATGATTCTCAGATTTTAGCAGACATTGCCCAGGATGTTTTGGGTTTTCCATCGGGAGTGGTGGTTAAAAGCCGGTTTGCAAGACTCAAACATCTTTCTCGTGGGGAAATGTATTTGCAGGAAGTACTCAAAAACAGGGAAGAATCCTATGCCACTGTGGTAGCCCGCATGGAAGCCAGGTTTTCTCTGGTAGATGCCAGGCTGTTTCAGATTAAACAGATGTTTTCAAGGATTCGCTTTGAGGGTATTGAAGAGAGATTAAATCTTCTGATGCAATCCCATCAGAAAAAGTTCTCCGTTTTGATTCAAAGGGTGGAACTACTAACTGAAATTGAGAACCAGACCCGTTTCATTAAGGAATTTCTGGACTTGAACGAAACTATTCTTGCCTATCAGGATCAGGTTCAGGCCCAGATCAGTGAGATCTCCAGAATGCTTGCACCAGACAGCTGGGCAGAGCTTAATGGTGTATCATCAGTGGCTTTAGCTTCCCAGATCCGTTAAAATGCCCCCGTTAGGGGGATTTATGCGAATCTTTTCAGCGATAGCAATTTTTTTTAAGGTGCTTTTTGACTCGAAGTATTTTTATCAGGTTTCCAGTCTTTCACAAAATGAGGCAAAAATTGCGGAACTAGAAGAGAATCTGAACCGGTTAAGGCTACAGAATAATCTTCTGGAATCCAGTGCCAAGGCCCCAGTTGTTGAAGATGATCTTTTGCCTGGGGCCTGTGCTCTTTTGTCCCTGATGCAAAGGGAAGCCCGGTTTCTTGATTTTACCCTGGAAGATATCAGCCAGCTACCTGATGAACAGGTAGGGGCCGTGTCCCGTCTGGTTCACGGGGACTTAAAAAAGCTGATCCGTCAGTACATGGAATTAAAACCCGTAATCGATGCCGATGAGGGACAGAAGGTTTCTTTAGGACAGGACAGAATGCCCTATGAAATTCAGGTGGCCTCGGATCGGGATGTAGCCCTGCCATTTACAGCCACGCTAAGACATAAGGGCTATCGTCTGGTATCAATTAACCTGCCGCAAAAAAAACATCCTGAGGCAGTAAGGGTTCTTATGCCTGCGGAACTGGATTCTGTGGAGGTTAACCCATGAGTACCATTTCATCCGTTGGAATAGACCTTGGTACTACCAATACCACTGTCAGTTATGTGCTTGATGGAAAAGTTCTGGTGTACAAAATTCACCAGCTTATCAGTGAGGCCCAGGTCATGGCCCTACCTTCCATGCCATCCTGCGTTTATTTGCCTGAGCCTAGTGAAACGGTGAGTAAGGATCTTGCCCTTCCCTGGGATCCAAGCAATCAGGTTGTGGTAGGTCAAATGGCCAAGACAAAGGCCAAGGATCGTGCTTATCGCTGTGTTTTTTCGGCTAAATCCTGGTTGTCCATGTCTGGGATGAATCGCCGTGATCCCATTCTACCCCAGGGGAATCTGGACAAGAAAATTTCTCCGCTTGAAGTAACCCGCCACATTCTGGAACAGATCAGAAACTCCTGGAATTTTGATTTTCAGAATGGCTCACTTCCCACGCGTTTTGAAGATGTAAACATTGTATTGACCATACCGGCATCCTTTGATCCAGGTGCTAGAGAACTGACTATGGAAGCAGCCCGCATGGCAGGTATGCAGTCCGTTACATTACTGGAAGAGCCACAGGCCGCCCTATACGCATGGCTCTATGAAAATGCGGATACCTGGCGTACTCAGTTAAAGACCTCCGAAACAATTCTGGTCTGTGATATTGGGGGTGGCACTACCGATTTTTCCCTGATTCAGACCGAGGAGCAATCCAAGGAATTGAATTTGCGACGGGTTCTGGTGGGCAGGCATATCCTTCTTGGTGGGGATAATATGGATGCTGCCCTGATGGCCCTGTTGCGTCAGAAACTGGGTTCAGCCTTTAATCCTTTAATGGCCGGAAATCTATTAAATCAGGCCCGGGAAGCCAAGGAAAAACTTTTTTCAGATCCCTCATTAAACTCTGTTCCAGTGGTTCTTGCAGGAACCGGCAGTTCTTTGTTTCAAAAGGCTGTACAGACTGAGTTAAGCCGTTCTGAGTTAAATTCCATAGTGGTGGATGGCTTTTTTGAGAAATGTGCCTCAGGGGATAAACCAGAAAGAAAGGTATTAAGTGGTTTAAGACAGTCTGGTCTGGATTATGCAACCGATGCTCGTATCCTTAGACATCTGGCAGAATTTCTGAGTGGGCAGGAAGGTGGATTTAAGGCACCTGAGGTCCTTTTGCTAAATGGTTCCATGTTTCATGCCCAGATTCTGATAGATACCTTGAGCTCAGGCATTCAATCCATGGGAGGGAGTGCCCCTCGTGTGCTGATGGGCAATGACATGAGTCAGGCTGTTTCTATTGGTGCTGCCTATTACGGGGAAGTTTTATCAGGTAAGGGGATTCGTATCCGGGCAACCCTGCCATTTTCCTATTATATTGGGGTGGAGAAATCCCAGTTAGCCATTCCTGGAATTGAGCCTGAACTTGGCCTTTTATGTATTGCTTCCCGAGGTATGGAAGAAGAGGAAGTTGTAGCGGTTCCTGACCAGGAGTTTTGCCTGGTTACTGGAGAAACCGTTCGTTTCCGCCTCTTTCGTTCCCCGTTCAGACAGGATGATCCGGGAGTTTTTCTTGATCTGGATGCCTTGGAGTTTGAAGAGGTGAGCAGTCTGGAAAAACATCTGGCAGCTAGTGGAGAAAGCCAGATAGTGCCCGTAAGTTTAAGCACTGAGGCTGAGTCCGTCGGAACCTTGAAGATTGTGTGTACTGAACTGAATTCTGAATCAAAAAAAGTGCATCAGCTTGATTTTGATCTTAGAGACAATAATCCTGCATGAAGTTTGTTGGTATTGATTTAGGCACCACTAATTCCTCACTGGCCCATTCTGATGGCTCAGAGATTCAGGATCTGGATATTTTCCAGCTGGTTTCTGAGGATACGGTGTTAGCCTCCAAATGGCTGCCCAGTTTTTTGTATCTTCTGCATGAGAACGAGTTTGTAAATTATCCTGAGGATTCCCTGGTTTGTGGCTTAGGCTTTTGTGGTGCTTTGGCCAGAAAAAAACTGGGTTCTGAATCCCATAGAGTAGTACATTCCGCCAAATCCTGGATAGGTCTTGGCAGCCAGTCCTCGGACAGTGAAATACTGCCGTTTTCTGAAATGGCTACAAAAAAGGTATCTGCTGTTATGGCTCAGGCAGCCTATTTAAAATACTTAAGACAGGCTTACACCAGGCAGTGTGGCCCATTGCCATCCCAGGTGATTCTGACCATACCTGCTTCCTTTGGGGATGTTTCCCGCAGTTTGACAATCAAGGCATCGAGGCTGGCTGGATTTGAGAGTGTGTTACTGTTGGAGGAACCACTGGCTGCATTTTACAATTGGCAGCACTATCACAGTATCCGCGAATTGCCAAAATCAGTCCTTGTGATTGATATTGGGGGAGGAACCACAGATTTTAGCCTTTTGTGCCTTAAAGATAACCGTTACAGTCGCGAGGCTGTGGGTAGGCATCTTCTGCTTGGAGGCGATAATCTGGATTTGTTTTTGGCCCTTAAGGTGGAGTCTGAGTTTGGATTTAAGCTAAGTCCTTCTGAGTTTTCTGAAATTTTGAGCCAGTGCCGTGACTATAAAGAAGTTTTATTGGGTGATTGTGAATTTCAGGAGACTCTTAAATTTACCCTGACGGGCAGGGGAAGCAGTCTGTTTCAAAAGGCCAGGGTTCTTACAATAAATGCCCTGTCTTTAAAATCTGCCCTGATGGAAGGTTTTTTTCCACTGATTCAGGAGTTTAATCTGGATAGGCCAGCAGGCAGCGATTTGGGGATTCGACAGTTTGGATTACCCTATGAAAAAAATCCTGCAATTACGGAGCACTTAAGGCTGTTTTTAAAAAGCCATGCCCCAAGGTTATGTAAAGACGGGCCTGAGGCCGTGTTGTTTCATGGGGGCAGTCTGTTTTCATTGGAGATTCAATCCAGACTTCTTGAGTGTATGGCTTTGTGGTTCCCCAAGGCCCCCTTGGTGCTTAAAAATCCCGATATGCGTCTTGGTGTCTCGCATGGGGCCTGTATTTATGCCCTGGCCCGTCAAGGGCAGGCTCAGTTGATTGATGCTGGTCTGGCCCAGTCCTGTTTTGTGGGGATTGAACTGAAGGATAAGTCCCAGTCACTTTTATGCGTGGCCCACAGTTCCCAAAAAGAGTCCCAAAGAGAGAGCCCGGATCTGGTGCTACAGCTACGGTCGCAAAAAACAGTACAGTTTCCCCTGTATCGCCTCGATCTTGAGGATGCCAGGGTAGGTACAATTGTTCCCCATCAGGGAGAGCTGCCTGTAAGTATTGTAGAGACCCGTATTACAAATCAGGATTCCGTTGTACCTGTCCGTCTGGAGTCGGAGTTGATGCCGACAGGAGAGTTGAGGCTTATCTTAAAAAATCAAAGACAGGATGAGAAATATTGCCTGGATTTTGCCATATTGCAGGATATGCAAAAGATTCGACAGAATCAGTTTCCCTTCTTGAAGAGCATGTTTGAGGTGCTTAATCCGGTGTATGGAAAAGGTGGGGAAATTGTCAGTCCCAAACAGATTCGCGGATTGATTCGTGAACTTCAGAATGTGTCCACTATGTCCAAGGACAAGTGGCCCGTTCTTTTGTGCCGCAAGCTCGCTCTTTGGCTGGTTGAGGAGCAAAGGGCAAAAAGGCGAAGTGAGATTCATGAACAGATGTATTATAGCCTGCTGGGTTTTTGCTCCAGGCCAGGTTTTGGATTTGTTCAGGATCAGGAGCTGATACCCCGCATAGAAACCGGATTTACAACTTTTGTAAAATCACCTCAGAACCGGATTGAATACTGGATTCTGATACGAAGGATTGCTGGAGGATTAAGCCCGAGGTTTCAATGCAGTCTGTTTGAATCATATGGCTGGTATGTTACCGGGTGTAAACAGGGATTAAAACTTCCTGGAATACCACCAAACGATCAGGAAAAAAAGGAAATGATACGGGCTTTTGTGTCAATGGAATGGCTTGAGACCAAGGATAGATTGTTATTGTTTGAAAAGCTGTTTCGCCAGTTAAAATCTAAAACCCTGCCAGAATCTGATTTATGGATGCTGCAAAGATTATGCACCCGTAATCCTTATTACGCGGATCCAAACCGTGTATTGCCTTATTCCTGTGCTTTGGAGCTTCTGGAGTTTCTCAGTGAGCAATCAGGTATAGTAGCTTCTCATACCCGATTGGCCAGGGAACTGTTGTCACGCCGTGGTCATAGAGATTATGATTTTAATGAATCGGATCGCAGTAGGTTTACACAGAGGTTTGGACTTTCTCTTATTGAGAATGAACCAGGAGAGTCTGAGGACAGTTATGGCTTTGGGGAAGGATTGCCTCTGGGCTTGAGGTTGCCCAATCATGCACAGTGAATCGGTGACGATTCCAGAATGTTATCTGGACGAGTTTCGTCCTGTTGAATTTTTGGCAGTGGGCGGCCAAAGTCACATTCACATTGTAGAAGACAAAAAGAGCAGGCAGCTGGTAGTTCTTAAAATCTATAATGATAGCGGGAACCGGGCAGCAGCAATTTTTAAGCTGGTTTCTGGATTAAAACATCCCTGTGTGTTAAAGCCCCTCAGGTATTTTGACTACACCCCTAAAGCCATGCTATTACCTCTAATCCGTGGGGGGACCCTGCAACAGAAAATTCAAAAAAAAAGGTTAAGTTTTGAGGAGTCCGGGGTAATTTTAGCCCAGCTAGTCAGCCTTTTATCTTCATTTTCTGAAATTGGACTGGTACATCGTGATTTAAAACCGGACAATTTGTATCTGAACTCCGAGTTACATTGTTTTGTGGCAGACTTTGACTTTGCCCATGTTTCCCAGGGAATGTTTCGGGACTGGCTTTTGCCTTTAAGATATCGCACCCAGGGTACGACTTATTTTATGGCACCGGAACATCTTGAGGGTGGAATTCCCCATTCAGGGATGGATGATTACGCGGTAGCAACCCTGTATTATCAATGTCTTACTTTAAATCTTCCCTTTGGAAATTCTATTGAAGACCGCTTTGATGTGAAAAGATACAGGCCAGCACCAATCCTGACCAGGGCCCAGAACAGAATATTACAGCAGGCCCTGCATCATAAGCCCAGACAAAGAATCTGTGCCAGAAAAGTATATGAGGCTCTTTATCTAGGCTGATACTTCTTTATTGGCTCTTTGGAAGTCCTCGGCATACTCAAATTCTTCTCTGATGGACTCAGTGAGATCATCAAGTTCCTTATGTACCTGTCCTTCTGAGACTCTCTGTTCCCATTTACTGATTTTTTCACTCTGTCTGAGAGCTTCAATCTGCTCTGGATTCATATTCTGTTCCAATCCCCTAAGAATCAGAACCTTGGCATAAAACCAGCGGGAAAAATCTTCCAAATCATTGTACTCAGTGGCTTTTTCCACCAGTGCCTGCTGATTCATGCCTAGTCTGCGGGCCTCTTTTTTGTAGTTGGCGGCTGACTTTTTCCAGTCCATTATATCTTGAAGCAGCTGTTCATTATAAAACTCAAGAAAGGTTTCACTGTTCATGGGCTCACGGTAACTGACCAGATTGTTTCTCAAATAACTGCGTTTGAGTCTGTGATTGATAGTGAGCTGTGAAAACTGCCTGCCGAATATTTCAGGGAAGCGAAACCAGAGGGTTACACAGAACAAAAAGGTAACTGGTAATACTGGCAGGCCAGCCATAATTAAGGGTAAGGTGCTTAAAACACCGGCACCAATCCATTTTAGGCTGGAAGATGGACGGTGTTCACATACATCCAGGGTGTGCTGCTGATAACCCTTAAAAAATGCCAGTCCCCCAAGGCCTACTAGAAGGGAACTGAATATGGAGTCGGAAAGGGCTGGGAAAAAGCCGATTTTGGTAACACCCACTCCGGCTATCAGGGAAAAAAGAATACTTGTCCAGATACTGTCTATCTGTTTGTAGCTCATTAAAAAAGCTCCGGTACTGGCAAACAGATACATCATCAGAATACTTAAGGAACTTAACATGGTTTCAGAAAGCAGGAAATAACAGAACACTGCACCTACCAGACCCCCCTGAATAAGAGAAGTGGCGGCACTGATTTTCTGGACTACTGATTTGCGGGCCTCGCTTGCATACCTTTCTGTAACCTCTTTACGGGTCTGTTCAAAACGGTATTCCTCAAGCTCCTGACACCACTTGATTCCCGGCTCGGATCCTGCGATTGGTTTCATGGCATACCTCTAGTATTATCATAGCACCACATTTGTTGTCTCACCAATTGCTTTGCCAAATTAAATCATTGTGGTAGCTTTCCTGTACTATGCTGGTCTTCTTAAATTTGGAAGTGAAAAGGCTGAGTTTAAGGCTTGATGCAGCTCCCGCCCTAATCACAAAAGTTACGGAAACTTCAGAGTATTTTGAAGTTCGACAACAAATATTGAGGGATGGAATTCTGGATCCGATCCTTGTGCGCTGTTACCCTGACAATAGGTTGGAAGTTGAAACCGGGGTACAAAGAACCCTGATCGCCAGAGAATTGCAAATCCCATCCCTATGGGCATTTGTTTATCCTTTCCCCGATCCAGATTTCCCGATGCCAGAGATAATGGGACAAGTGATTAGTTGTCAGGCCGAGATTCTGGACAAATTTAAGACATGCCCCCCGGTTCTTGTAGATATTCTTGGATACATAAATAATAGAACGATAATTGTTCCGTAACTATTTACCAGTTGGGTGCTCTAAATGATATGATTCCTGTTTTGACAGTCAGGGGTAGTATGTTTCGGTTGTTTCTATTGCTGGCATTTTTTTGTTCATCAGAGGCAGCGACTTATGGAAAAAAGGCCCCTGTACCAAAAAATACCTCATTCTTTGTGGATTGGGTGTTAGATGGGCGTTTCTGGAAAGCTAGTTCAGGCCGTTTTGGTCTTGCGTTAAAAAACACTCCTAGCACTGGGCTTGGTATATACAGGGTAAGCAAGGACAAAATAGAAAGTGGCCGTCCTGCCCAAAACAGGGGTGGATCATTAAGAATCAAGGTTCGTGAATCAGGTTATGCTCTTTTAGATTTTCAGCTTGGCTCTCCCGCCGATCCAAAAGATTTGTTGTTTGAGAATTCCTGTCTGGATTCTATACATCAGTACCAAAATGATGGCCACTCCTATCATTCTTATTTTTATTCTGAGGAGATAACATCTTCTTCAAAATCCACTCTGAGGACTCTTGATCCAAAACTTCCTGTGTTTGTTAAAACATCTCTTCCAAACTGTGAAATTTCTTCTCCTGGATTTTTACAGACAGTGGAAGTGGCTGGTGGTGGCAAAGGGGATCAGATCAAGGCCCCGTCCTTATCTTTTTTGGCAAAGTCTGATCCTTTACTGGATAAACCTCAGTTAAGGATTAACGAGGATCATTCCTACACCTTGGCAAAAAATTCGCATCTAACCATGGTATGGACGGCCAATCCTGGGAGTTATCAGGATCTTTGGTTTTTTGCCGAGCTTATTTTTCCCGATGGTAGCATCTGGGCTCTTTCCGGCAAAAAACTTGTAGCCAATCAGGATGTGACTCACACATTTTTATTGCAGACTGACTGGCTTGATTCTGGTTTTGGTATTCTCAGGCTTGGACTTAGTCGGGAAGGTGAGTCAGAGCCGGTTCAGGAGGTCAGGATTCCTTTAACAGTAGAAAAGGCTTCTGGTCTTAGGCTTCAGGAACAATTGGCGCGCCTGGTGAATCAGACTCATCAAAGCAGCTCTATGCCTCTAATCCGCTTTTCTCAGGCCCAGGCCAGCACCAGTTTTGTATCAGCTCCTAATGAGTTTTTACCTGGTATGGTTGACTCCATCGTGCTCACTGTATCAGGTGCTGGCATACAGACTTCGTCCATGACATTTTCCGGTGATACCAGCAGTGCCAGAATCAGTCTTGGCCTTGGCACAACCCCCACAATTCGTCTGGAGTATCTGGATAAATCCAAAGATATCATCAAAATTGGCAGTCGGACCCTTTCCGTAAGCCTGAGTATGCCACCAGTAGTTCTGGAACCAGTACCAGGCCCTCTGCCGGAACTTCTGGTGTCCCATCCCTCCGGGTATTTTTCTGAGCCCATGCAGGTTGATTTTTCTGCATCAGGGACCACGATTGTTTATACAACAGATCAAACTGATCCCAAATCGTCCCCATCGGCCATCAGAGTCAGCGATTTTTTCTCTTTGCCTGTCAGTAAATCGGCAACGGTACTGGCATTTGTGGATAAGGACGGTCAAAAAAGCGGAACTCGCCGTTATGTATATAATCTGGAAACAATTCCCACAATTGAGCCGGTGATTCTGAGTCCAGAGCGGTTTTTGAACGGATATTTTGATAATGAATTGAGGGTTTTGTTCCCGGCTATCCCAGATAGACCCTTAGTCAAACTCTGGCTGAATGGGGAAGAGAAAAATCTGCCCTACAGTGTAACTATTTCAGAATCCATGACAGCCGAGTACAAGGCAATCAGTGAACGGGGGTTTTCCAGTACAACACCGGATCAGATTGAGTTGAACCGTGTACTGGTTTATCACGATGTGTTTCATACTATTCATACTCCTTCGGTTGGGAATCTTTTTGCTGGTACGGCATCGGTGGAGTTTTTGTCACCTGAAACCGGATACAGATTTGTTTACACTACCGATGAAACGCTTCCAGTTACAGGCTCACTGGAAGTTGATTTGCCATTTACCTTGGAATTGAATCAGTCTACGGTTATTCTTGGACATCTGATTCACCCAAGCGGATTAAAGTCTGATTTGATTCAAAAGCGGTTTACCCAGGCTCCATTGCCCGATCCAGATACATTTCCCAGAGATTTTGTTGTGATGGAAGATCAAGGTTTTTCTGTAGATCTTCTGAGTGTCGGGATGGATGAAGATCTGATGGTGTTTATAGATGAGATTCCTATTTTTGGTACACTTGAACTTGATGATACGATTCTGAGCTACATTCCTGATCCGGATTATTTTGGACCAGATGCTTTCAGCCTTGAATTTCTGCATCAGTCCGGTCTTTTTTTACAGCTTGGTTTTTTAGTTGAAGTAGAGGGTGTAAATGATGTCCCTGTAGTCACAGGGGATCTGAATCCGGTTACCAATGAAGATGAGATTGTGGAAATCGATTTTTTTGCATTTGATCCGGATCTGGATGTATTTGACATTCAAATCAGTATGGATCCATCCCAGGGCAATTTGTTCAGCACCACGGATGGCAGACTGTTTTATGAACCAGCACCCAACTATTTTGGTCAGGATTCCTTCTCTCTCACGGTATCAGATCAAAGTACTGGTATTCAGATCGATTTTGTTGTTACTGTACTTCCCGTAAATGATGCCCCGATTCTGATTGTAAATCCTTTGTCCGTAATGGAAGACTCTTCAATAACGACTCAGGTAGCAGGTTATGATATTGAAGGGGATTATTTAGAGTACTTTCTGGATTTACCACCCTCAAACGGGCAGGCTGTTCTTTTGACGGATGGGGAACTGACCTACTTGCCCGATCCAGATTTTTTTGGAATGGATTCATTTTTTATAACCGTCTCTGATGGGGATTTGGCTTTCACTACCGAAGTGTCTGTTACGGTTTTGCCAGTCAATGACTATCCAAAAATTCTTCTTTATTCTGATGCAGACAGGCAGATTCGTATTACTTCCTTAAGCCCTGATGAAGACCAGACAGCCACTATATATTTTGATCTGTTTGATATTGATGGGGACTTTGTGGAATTTTCCACTGCCCCTCAACCCTCTGTTAGTATGAATATCAGTGTCAGTTACGAATCAGGGACTACTCTGGGCATGATTACCATCGAGCCTGTGGCGGACTTTTTTGGAGATGTGAGTCTTTCTCTTTTGGTATGTGATGGTTCCTCAGTTGAGCCTGAGGATTTATGCACAGGAACTACGGTTGTTCTGACTTACCTCCCGGTGAACGATGCCCCAATACTAACATTTCCATTTTTATTGACTGGAGCTGAGGACGAAACAGTCACTACACAACTATTGCATTTTGATATTGAGAACGACTCAGTTGTGTTTGCAGTCACCACCGGGCCAGTTTCAGGAATGGCCACACTGAGTAGTTCCGGGATTCTGGAATATCGTGCCGATTCAGATTTTTTTGGAATGGACAGTATCTCGGTTTCGGTTACTGACACTGGTTTAGCTACAGGTTATGCAACCATCAGTATTGAAATTTTGCCTAGAAATGATGCACCCCAGATAAGTTATTTTGTGGATAGTCTTCTGGCCCAGACTTACACAACCCAGGAGTTTTTAGAAGACAGTTCCGAATTTTTGTACTTTCGGTTTGAGGATCTGGAATCCAATCCTGTCAGTATTACAGCCACAGCTATTTTGACGGGTATGGTAGATTTTGAGATATTTCCCACGACTGTTACAACGGGCTATATTCTAATGACACCCTATCCTGAGTGGTTTGGAGATGCCTCTTTAAGTCTTGAATTTTGTGACACAACCACGGAGGCACCGGGAAGTCTTTGTACCACATCCGTGTTGAATGTAAGTTTTCTTCCTGTAAATGATGAACCTCGGCTGATTCTTTTTTCAGATGAGCAGTTCATGAATCCCACCAGTATTGTATCCCTTTTTGAAGACAGCACGACCTCGATTCATTTTGTGACCTCAGATCTGGATATGGATCTGGTAACGGTGGTTCTGAATACAGATCTTCCCGTGCATGGAAGTTTTTTATTAATGGAATCCTCCCTGTCCTTTACCCCCTCAACCAACTGGTTTGGTGTGCAGACAGCCGCTTTGCAAATTTGTGATGTGACCACCATTCCACCGGGTTCATTATGTAGTATTGAGACACTGACATTTGTAGTGGAGCCACAAAATGATGCTCCTATAGCCTCGTTTTTTTCAGATGTAGCAAGGCTTGTATCCACGGCCGGTTTTGAGTTCATGGAAGATGAGCTGGCTACCATTTTTTTCTCGGTGCAGGATTTAGAGGGTGAATCTGTTTCTATCAGCCTTATGAACACCCTGACTTCTGGGACACTTGCGATTAACACAACGGCTCAAACTCTGACAATTTCTGCATGGTCCAATTTTTTTGGAACAGATGTGGCAGTACTTGAGTTTTGTGATCAGAACCCGGCGACTCCTCCTTCATTATGCTCTACCTATAGTCTTCCAATCCTCTTTCATCCCGTGAATGATGCACCGGCAATTATCATGATTTCTGCATCGCCTATCACCGGGGATGAGGACTCCAGTATTACTTTTGATTTTGTGATTACAGATATTGAGTCCTCACCTCTAAGCGTGACCCTAAGTTCGGCCCCGACCAAGGGTACCGTGACTTTTCCAATCAATACCAGTGGGGCAGGGACCTATGTTCCATATCCCCATGAAAATGGCGTGGATTCATTTCAGTTGTCTGTCTTTGATGGAGAGTTAACCAGCGAGATTTTAGTATCTGTTCAGATAAATCCTCTACCCGATGCTCCCCAGATCACCTGGCCTGATGTGGCTACTTCAATAATCACAGGTTCCCCTTACCCTCTGAATCCGGTCGTACTGGATCCTGATTTACCTGACGACACCCTGTCTTACTCCTGGATTATGACTACAGCTCCTTTTGTTGGAGCAGGGGAAATCAGTAATCCTGCCAGCACGGAGGCCATGCTTTTAGTAACCTATCCTGGAATGTATCAGGTCGAGCTGACAGCTACCGATTCATTTGCTTTAAGTGATACTGAAACCTATACCTTTGTAACCAAGGACAATTGGTTACCAACAGCCGTAAATATTGGCCTTGTGACAACTCCAGTGTTTCTTGCTGGTTCAAGTTACGGAAAAAACCTTTATTTTGGCTGGATCGGGGATGATTCAAGAGCCGAAATCCGTATTCAGACAGCTAGCGGCTGGGGCACTCTTTCTGGAACTATGGCCACTACCATTCCTGCTATGGTGGTACGAAACTACGAAGATCATGTTTATGTGGCCTACCGGGATGCAACAAGTAACAACAACATTTCTGTGGCCTACAGTGTTGGTGCTTCCATGAGCTTACGAAGACTTGGTGAATCTGGAATGGCTGTTGTGACCAGTAACGCCTTTGATATGGCAATCACTCGCAGAGGTACTCCAATTGTTTGTTATGCAAAATCTCTGGCCTTAGCCAAGCCGGGATGTGTGTACTACAATCAGTACTGGTATCCGCTTTCTGAAGTGGCAGTTCTGCCTGATTTTACCAATATCATTCTTTTAAAGATGGTTTTGAATCTGGATGAACAACCCATTGTGATTCATTATGATGGGGCAGATATCCGGGCTCATGTCTACACTGGAACTGCCTGGGCCAGTCATGGGGTGGTGTACACAGGGGCTGATGTGGCTCAGATAGAGGCTTCCATGAATGGGCTTTCTCCTACGGTGCTGTTGCGCTTAAGCAATGGAGCCACTAAAGTATTTGTCCATACTGGATCAACAACCTGGGCTTCTCTTGAGGATCCTGATTTGGTTGATTCCGCTCATGTCAGTTTACTGGCCGATGGCAGGGGTTCTATGTACATAGCTTCTGTGCAAAACGACGGATCAGCCAGAGTCATTCGCCGAGCCGGTTCTGGCTGGGAGAACAGTATGATAAGCCCTCCTGGTTCCTTTGGATCGGCTATGACTCTTATTAGAAAAGTAGGTCAGCCCGTGTTGGCTCATCATCAGCTCAATTCCGATGATCCTGCAGTTGTGAGAACCTTAAATTCGAGATTACCCCTGATTGTGAATGCCACTCCATCATTGGGAGCCATGAGGGTTGGGACTGGCCAAAATCTGAGCCTTGAGTGGAATCGTCCGTTGTTAGCGGGGTCTGAATATTTTGTGGGAGTGGCTAACAAAGCAACTCCTCATACAACTCTGGCTTCTGTTGTGACCTATTCTGAATCCACGATGCCACTGACACTTCTTGATCCATCCTCCAATCTGGCCCCGGATTCTACATTTTTATTGACAGTGGCTACAGGCATCAATGATATGCAGGGTTTTGGTGTGCCGACCAATATGGTGATGCCATTTACGACCAGACGGACTACGGCCAGGATCGGCGATGCTGATTTTACAGACGCACAATATCCAGGCAGCAAGGATGACTATTCCATAGCAATTAAACCATCTGGGGTTGGTATTGACTCTAAATGGGTTGCCTGGAACAGAATAAGCAATCAGAATCTGGCCACCAAGTTTCATACCACTGGTGTTGTCTGGGTCGATGCAGATTCCTCAGTCACTGGTTTTGGTCCCACAGGTTCTGCCTATCCGCAAATTGCATTTTTTGGGGATACACCCTGGCTTGTTGCTAAGGATCAAAATGGGGAAATGTATGCCATGAGCTACAATGGGACGGTTTGGGAGACAAGTGCTACAAATATTGCTGCTGGCTCAGTACATCAGATTGTACATAAGGTAGGCCCCAGAATTAATGCAGGCAGTCCTGATCAATATGCCATGACTCTTAGGGGTGGTACTTATGCCCTCCAGTTATATAAACGGGATGCCCCGGCAACAACCTGGAGTCTGGTGGGTGGAGCAAACATTTATGATGGAATCAGCAATCACTACGACTTTACGGTTTTTCCCGATGGAAAACCGGTTATTGCATTTGCCACCAGCTCAGCCCCTGATCAGGTGATTGTCTCTATGTTTAATGGGACATCCTGGGTTTCCGTGGTACCGAATCTACCGTTTGGTCCGGGACAGGATTATGTAAATATCCGCTTGCAAAATTGGGGTAATCAGTTGAGTCTGGCCGCCATTCATAATACAGCCGGTTCAAAAAGCATAGTATACAATACCTACAATCTTGATGTGGGTGGAGATTACTGGAATATTCATAATACTTACCAGATGGATGTTGATAATTTCGATATGGCTATTGTGGATGCTGTACCCTATATTTTTGCAGTCAAGAGTGACCCTGCTTATACTCCTGTTCTGGTTCGGGGAGGTTTGCCCCATGATTTATTCTGGGAATTCAGTTCTGATTTGTTACCAGGCACAGGCATAAGTAGTGTGGTTGATGGTAAACTGGCTGCTCATCGTGGGCGTCTGTATCTGATCTATCGGGATAGTTCCACTTATGAGCTAAATGGATGGTTTTTAGAACCTTGATGTTTTTTGTTGCTTTGATGATTTTGTTATTGGGCCCAAACTATGGAGATGAGATTGGGTCTGTTCTTCTGCATCCGATATTTCATCCCTTTTATACCTGTACCGAGCATTGGGCTAAACAGTTTCAGGGACTTGGTGACGCATTGGGAACCGATTGTCACATTCAAAAATTTGAGACAAAAAATGGTCGAAGCTGGCTTCGTTCCTATAAGGGTGAGGGTCTTACAAATGAGGATTGGTACACTTGGCATCAACCTGTCATGTCCCCGATAACAGGAATCGTGAGCGCGGTGAACATAAACCCACTCACAAACACCCCTGGAGTTATGGGTCAGGGAGCCGCCACCTATATCGTGATTGATGGGGAAGATAATCTTAAGATTATGTTAGCCCACCTGGATCAAATTAGCGTAGAAAAGGGCAGCACCGTAACGGCTGGTGAAGTGATTGGAACCGTGGGAAATAATGGTTATTCCCGCCATCCTCATATCCATATCGGAGCCTTTAAAAATTCTTCCCCTATGCAAATTCGCTTTGATCAGAGCCGCATGCTCCCACCACAGTTTTAAGTCAGAGATCAATTCAGGGCTGATATCGAGTATTTTTTACAAAAATGCTGGACCAATATCCATCTCTATTTAGCTATTGCCACAAAGAAATTGGAAGGCTGGTAGGGCTGAGGCTAGAGCCAAAAAGAAAATTGACAGTGTAAAAACTGAAAATCAGGCCGAGGTAAATCAGGAATCAGAATATTTGGAAAAATCGTCTGTCGCAAGACAGGCAAGAAAGGCCCTACCAATGCATTTAGTTCATGCCATCACAATCTGATTCAGGAGACATTTTTTGAATAGAAGTTTTTTGGAAACTGCTTTGCTAATTTAGGATTATTAAGGATGGTTGATGGTAAACTGATAGCACGATGCGGGTAGCATATTTGGGAGGCAGGATATGATTCGGGGCATTTTGATTCTTTGTTGTTTTTTGAATCTGGGAACGAGCTCCAGGGCCCTGGAGATTGAGTATTCAGTAAATCAGGGATTTAATCTTCTGGCTTTGTACGGTTCCACCTCAGAGAGCCCATCAGCCATTCTGACCCGCCTGCCTAAATTGAATTCCTGCGTGTACACTCTAAGAACCACCTGGGAAGCTATTTGTCCACAGGACCAGCAGCCCGCCTCGAATGCAGTGACACGCACTGAGCCTTTATCTTATGCCGAAGGGGTATGGGCCAGTTTTTCCACGGCCCAGAGTTTTAGCATCACGGCCACCATATTAAGTACCTTTGCTGTTCCTTTGCAACCCGGTTGGCAGATTCGCGGTATTGGAAGCACAGATATCAGCACACCAGCAAATCTGAACCAGTCCTCGCGCATCCTGGTTGGTTATTCACAGCCAGGGCAACTCCCCCAAACCTATAGTGCCAGAATGATGCCCCCAAGCACCACAGCCTCCCACAATAAGATATCGTCCCTTTTATCAAGTTATGTCGTGACTCAGGCCTATTATATCTATAGTTCCTCAGCCTCGACCTATTTTGTGACTTTCCCGCCTGGACTTCTACCAAGCGACACCACTTCCCCTACAATTACCCAGATTACTCCAGCCAATCAAAGTACAAATGTATCAGTCGTAACAAGTATTGAGCTTGTCTTTAGCGAATCAATGGATGTTACGAGCTTAAGTACTGCCAATGTTGTCCTTTCCGTAGTCTCTGGTTCAGCGGTTTCCGTTACCCTTCAAAGTACAGGCACGCATGAGACTTTAAGGGTTGTTCCCTCACAGCCCTTGTCAAATGCGACAAACTACCAGCTAAATCTAAGTGGGCTTAAGGACCTTGCTGGCAATGTTATGAACGCACAGGCTTTTGGATTTGCCACTGAAGCAGCATCTGGAAGTGTGATGAGTGTGTCCTCATGCAGTCAGTCTGTCTTAAGTGGGGTGGCCGATTTGTCACTTCTGAACCCGCGTTTGACTACTACTCAGGGACAGAATGGATTTTCCCTGTCTTGGAACAGGGTTACTAATGCCACTAGGTACAGTTTTTTCGTGAGCGGTCTTCAAGATTTTTCAGATTATCAGGATACTGAAATGTTGTGGGAGTATAATGCAGGAGTCGGGGGTTATTCATCACTTGGAACCGTCTTCCAATCAGCACTGGCTAACAATGGCAACCAATTGACCTTTACCCTACGGGCCTATAATTCATCGTCTCAACTGCTGACCTCAGAAGTGATATCATTTACAGTGGGAACTCCCTATCCCCAGACCCCGGATTTAATCTGGGGCACAGCTTTAAATCAGGGAGTTGAGCTTCAATGGTGTGGGCTTCCTAATCACACCCAGTATAGGGTGGAACAAAG
>JACFNL010000186.1 GCA_019454875.1 Candidatus Cloacimonadota bacterium
CTTACCCCACCAGAGGGTCCCGAGGGACACTCAATACGGTGGGGTTTGTTGTTTACGGGTAGCTTTATCCATTACACCTTGACAGTTTTTTTCTAAACCTTAACATTGAGGTGTGATAAAAATTATATCTTGTTTGTTGTTCCTGCTCCCCAGCCTTTGGTCTGAAACAGTCAAGTTTAGTGGAACTCTTCATTCCTGTATTCAGGATGCCAAAGGGCATGTTCCCTTGAGGATTTATTCTTTTGAGCTACAGAAAGAAGAGCCTGAGTTTCCCCTGACTCACAAGTTAAAATTCCGGTCAAAATATCCTTTGGGAGCTGAGCTTGATTCTGAGACTCTGTCCCAGTGGCACAAAATTTGTCAGAAACTGCCCATGTATTCCAGATTAGCCCCTTCGATTCCGATTCAGGGAGAACTTGAAGTCTCTGCCAATAGTTCTGTCCTTAAGGTTTTGCAGGCATCCGTTAGCGAGGACGAGGAGAGAACGATAGCATTTCCAGTGCAAGCTGGTTTTAGTATTGCTGAAGCCTCACCTTCCACTTCCGAACAATCTTCCCTACAGGAATTGAGCATCGAAGTTTCAAAAGCTCTTCCCCCGAATGGTACAGGTTATGGCTCTTATACATATAGTAATGGGGATCATTTTGTTGGGTACTTTCTGGACTACAGGCGGCATGGACAGGGTAAATACACCTGGGTCAACGGAGCCTGGCATGACGGGTATTGGGAGTCAGATCTACGACATGGACCAGGCGTATTTCTGGGGAGTAACGGAGTTCGTTTTGAAGGAGTGTGGACAAGGGGTCTGTTGTTTGGTCCAGTTAAGATTTTTTTTACGAATGGAATGATTTATGACGGGAACTACTCCAACAACACATTTAATGGCTATGGAACTTTGACATGGCCCAGTGGTCAAGTATATTCCGGCTATTTCCTGGACGGCCTGTTTCATGGAGAAGGGACCATGAAATATGCCAATGGGAATCGTTATGATGGAAGCTGGCAGGATAATCTACGCCATGGTTTTGGCACTATGGCATATAACACTGTGGGAGAGTCATATGTAGGCACTTGGGCCAAAGACAAATTTTGGGGCAAGGGTCAGTATAATTACCAGAATGGGGCCGTTTACAATGGAGACTGGGTAGATGGGAAGCGGCATGGTCAAGGAGTTTTCTTTTCCGGGGATCTCAGGTATACGGGCTCATGGGAACATGATAATGCTCATGGTGAGGGAGTTTTATTACATGCGGGAATTAATGTCACCTGGAAAGCGTTCTGGAAAAATGGCAATATTGTGGGCCGCTACGAAGGAGAGATTGAGTTTCGAGCGACTCAGGATTCCTTTCGCGGTGTATTTGAAAATCTGGATATGGTTTCTGGCTTGGCTTCCATGTACAACGGGGATCGCTATGAAGGGAATTTTCAAAATGGAGTATTTCATGGAACTGGGACTTACACCTTTTCTGCTTCATCTGAGTTTCTTCCTCTGAAATCTTTGTCTGGAAACTGGCATCAGGAGGCCTATTTGTATGTAGGCACTCAAACCATTCTGAATGATTTTGATCTAACCCTGCCCCCTTGGGGTAGTGATGATGGAGACATTCCCTCATCCCGTCCTGAACCTGCGGTGCATGTGATCTTTCCAGACTCGGAACTGGCTCAGTTGATTGTAGAAGTGGGCGTTGAGGTCATTCAGCTTTATCCCGCCATTCGAGTTGTGCGAATGGGTGCGGGCCTTTCACAATTGGCAATTAAGGCAACTGCCCAGGCCGCCACCAAAGCTGCCCTTGTGGCCGAGGCGGAAGATCCCAAAAAGATGAGTGGCCTGATTTATTTACGCCGTGATCCAGAGGCCCATCTGATTAACCCCTACCGTATCCGGGGACCAGAAGGCCAAATAAAAGACGGTGAGTATGACAACTTTAAGCCGCCCACTGTGAATGAACAGATTGTTTTGTTTCAATACATTGGTAAAGTAAAAAATCTTTCAAGGTATAGATGTAGGCAACAAGAACATATAAGAGCCAAGGAAAAACTTTTTGGTCTTTATGGTGGTTATAAGTTTACAGAGAAAGCAAAAGATATTGCAGACTCGGTGGAACTTCGTGCCAAGGAACAGTTTTATATCATGGAGGTTGGGGGTAAAGGGCCAGTTTTTTCCATTGATAATCTGCAAAACAAAATCAACGCTATGGGACTTGAAGGGTGGACTGAGTATATCAGCAACCCGGCCAATCTTTTAGAATGGAATGCCTTAAGAGCCAAGTGTTTTTTGACCGGGGATTTTTGAGGTGAAGCCAGGGGATATTGTCCTTATTCGTGATGTATTGGACGATGAGAGAGATTTTCCTAGCAACCTGTATGAAGAATATTTTTTCCAAGTGATTACGGAAGATGAACCTTTTGTGTCCATTGCCTATCTTAAAAAGGAAGGACTCATCCCTAAAAAAGAATTGGCACTTTGCTTCTATACTCTGGTAGGGGGATATGAAGAGGCCAAGGTTGTTGCGCATCGCGAGATTCCATTTGAAATTGATTTTTTGCACTTTTTGGGCAAGGGGGAGGATAGGTATGAACTCAGTTGGGGGGATTCATTAGAACGGTATAAAGATGGTGATTGTTACCCTTACGATATCAAAGAAATATTGATAGCCTGTGCCCTGTTAAAAACAGACCATCCTATGGTTCTATATTTACACAACCCCAAATTGCCATATCCCGTATTTTCCCCTTTAGATACTAAGCTATCCTCTTATGTTGGTTTACACGAGAGTCTACGCCAGGATGTCCCTGGCTGGAGATTTTTGT
The DNA here is from genome assembly GCA_019454875.1 of Candidatus Cloacimonadota bacterium. Lineage (GTDB taxonomy): Bacteria > Muiribacteriota > UBA6191 > UBA6191 > UBA6191 > UBA6191. Next base: position 2,812 of record JACFNL010000186.1, read on the forward strand.
CTAATTTCAAAATGACCCATTTTGATTGCTGGGTTGATCCGGTGGAATACCGAATTGGAGAATGCTTTTTAGTCTTTTTACCCCAGAGTCAAAACTATGGCATTGTGCAGATCCTTCATGAAATTCGGATGCCATTGCAACCGGATTACGAGTTTGAGAATATGCTCAAAAAGGATACCGGTTTTTATGGGGTGGTAATGCTTTTGGATGAGCGAGTCTTTTCTTCAGAAGAAGAGGCGTTAGAGGGGCTTTTTTCAGGCATAAACCCTTGGATTGCTCTGATTACAAACCTGATTCATATTGATTTTAAGATGTGGCCTTCCCTGGGCTGTGCTCCCTATTCAAAGAGTCCTTCCTTTACAGCTCAGTACCAGACAAACTGGGCCGGACACAATCAATTTCATACCAGTGCAATATATCTGCTTATGGAGGCAAGGCATGGTTTTCGGGAGTGGACAGAAAATTTAAGACAGGTTGAAGAAACGGGCCTGCATTTGC
>JACFNL010000035.1 GCA_019454875.1 Candidatus Cloacimonadota bacterium
TGATTGCCAGGCATTAGATTGCAACCCAAAAAAACAGTTTGTTCCCCAACCTGATACTTTATCGGATCAATTAAGAATCCGTGATCGATCTCCTGAAATTTTTGGATTCCCTTTACTGTCAGTCCGTCCTTAAACCGATCGCATTGACCATATCCGTAAATTGAAAACTGGGTACTCAGGGTTCTGCAAGGCACAAATATGTCCTTATCTGGATTATGGGCATGATTTGTATGTGCCAGCGCATGTTGGTAGGCATGTCGGAGTTCGTGTAACAAAATATTTAAAAGTCCATATTTATAACTCATATCAGGAGGAATACCTGTCATAACACCAGAATATTGGGTATTCCTTCTTACTTTAGCACCAAATGTTTCAACAAATATTTCACCGGGAACATCATTACTGTACCAGTCTCCTGGCTTGAATATGGCCCCGGCACCCTCAGGTATATTATCCTTGCCAAGAAGGTGAGCATACCTGAGTTTCACCACATAAGGATTATCTACAATATCTCTTTGTACCTTTTTCTCTATCCCATAACGAATTTCCAGTTGGCGCAGCACCTGATTGACATACGGAACATTTTTATAGTGTTCCAGAAGCTGCTCTACCGATTTGGCAAACCACAATGGATTGGATACCCCCTGATGTGAGGTTATAATTTCCCGGGGTTGATGAACTGGAAAGATTTCAGAAGTAATCTTACTACCCCCACTTCCAGTGAAAATTGCAGGTCTGGTGGTAAACGGCATCCCTGGCGAGGTTTCAGGCAGAATATGGAATTTTACCAGAGGTGTAGCCGGGTTTTTATATGGGTATTCTCCATCAGAAGCTCCCACCCCGAAATAAACAGGTCGGGAAACAAAACGAAAGGAGAATTTTTTGTTTCTAGTTTTTAAGCTGGACTTAGCTGGATCAGGGGTGGTAATTCCATCAATCAGGGGTTCTCGGTCTTCTGCTGTGTTTAATGTCAACGCCCCTCGATTGAAAGAGACAGCTTCCAGTTCATTCAAATTCCGTAGTTGACGAATTTCTTCTGAAATACGAATATAAAATTCAATATCATCTGGATCCCCAATGACCTCAAAATTACAGTTCAGAACATTGTAATAGTCACTTAAGATTCCATCAGTTGGTGCGACTTCAGACCTGGGTTCATCACAGCCTAAAACTTTGACGAATAAAGGAGGATTGAAACTAATGAGTTGGGTTATGGTTACTGGTTTGGAACTACGGTCAAGCCGTTTTAAGCTGGAAGTAATCTTACCATCCTTGCCATCAAACTCCTTCATCTCCAGAGGCAGTAGATTCATGGCTACAACAATTGTGTCACCACCGGTAAAGGTAGAGGCGTTGATTCTTCGTTTTAACAGGGACTGTGTTTTACCGTCTATTTCCAGAAGAAATTCAAATTCATACTGGTCATTTTGGGTAAATTTTTCAGTTTTGGATAATCTGGATTCCAGGTTGACCGGTATTTTAGTGGAAAGATAAATCTTGTCTGATTTAGCTGGGGAGTTGCTGCCATCCTGAGCTACACTAAGAGTATCAAGGCTTACTGTCATGCCCTCAGGTGGTTTGGCTCCATCGGCAATATAATTCACGCCCTCCCACTCCACAGAAAAGTTGGGAACATAAATTAAATTAAAATTGTTTGAGCCCCACAGTGCAGTAACCTTATACTTCCCTTTCTGAATGCTAGTGTGTTGCTTTAGCTTGGTAAAAATTGGTTCAGTCTGAATGTCTACTTTGGCCCCAGGAAAAATTTTTGAATTGAGTGGAACTTGGAAGAGATACCACGACTCTTGCCCGCTAATACTATGTTTTGCGGCAATAAAAATCCCCAGCCAGTCATGAGGCCAGCAGGAACCCCCGCCTCCATAGGTTGTACCACACCAGTTCACGGTACCTGTCAGGCGTACTCTGGCATCCCCATCTGTTGGGATCAACGATAGTTTTAAATCCGGCATGGATATAAACTGTGAGCCAGAACGAGGTTCAGCCTGATGATTTTCCCGGTTTTGCCTTTGGTGACTTATCCAACTTTGAGCCAGTTCCAGAGTTTTGTCTTTTCCTTCAGCAAAACTTTTTAAAGCTGACAAAATCTGTGCTCTCACTGCCCCCTGAATACCAGGATTCTGCCTCAGAAGAATTTCCAGTTGGTCAGCCCTTTCCAAAAGCTGTAAACGATTGTAAGGGCTCCGGGATTGAATCAAAGGTCTGAATCCGGCGATCTCCAGAAGTAAAGGATGGTCTTGAATCACTTCTGATTGGATTAATTCGTTCTGCTCTGGCAGGGTCTGAATCCCATACAGATTCTCCAAAAACAGGGCATGAATCATTGCCAAAGCCAGTGTTTCTGACTTTGGTGGCTGCCTTTCAAACACTTCCAGAAAAATCTGGGTATAGCTTTTGAGCAATTCCCGTAAAGGCTCAGATACTGTCAGGCTGTCCAGTGAACTATTCAGTAGTTCCAGAGAATATAACTGCTGGGATGTTTGGGTATTTGCCTCTGTACTGATAGCCGATACAAAAGCGTTTTGCAGCAATTTAGTGATTTCCGTAACAGACGACAGTGAGGACTCAGACAATATAGTATACTGCTCAAAAGTCGGAGGAATGAGAATCAAAATATCTGAATTCGTAGTGACAGACGCAACCGACAAGGCAGAAGTTGACTCATCAGCTGCAACAAGATCAGCATGACTGGGGAGATCTGCAAACACCGAAGTTAAAAAAAGCATTATACATAGTATGTAGCGCATCACTGTATCAAGTATACGGGTTGGCTGAGTTTTGTATAGTACTAAAAAATGTCTCATGAATCAGCTTGTGATGATCGTGGCAAAGAGTAACCAGATTCTCAATTGTGCCCTTGCCACCCCGGCTTATTGGGGTTAAATGATGAATCTCGACTCTATGCGTTGATTCGCAACGGCGGTTTCTCATTCCGTAATAACAGCATTGCCCCCGATCCCTTCGATTGATAGCATGAACAATGGCTTTAGGAAGAGCTTTGCGTTCCTGTCTTACGACAGGCTCGGTCTCAGAAGCCTTATTTTCTGAACAGATTTCCCCAGTCTCATTATTGGCTTCTTTCTTTTTAGCCCTGGCCTCGGCCCGATCTGCCTTCTTGACCGGATCCCTTCGCTCCAGGGTTTCATTGGCTGCCACTTCAATCACCTGAGTCAGGTTATCAAGTTTTAACACCTCCTGAATCCTTACAAGGGTTTGCATCAGTTCAGGCGAAACATCCAAAGACAAGCGTTTCATGCCTTCCCCGGCGGGTTTAACAACTTCTCGCTTTTTGGTATAGGGGGAGACTTTGGCCACCTCATCAATCAGCTTTTTATTGGTTTCTGATTTTGCCTTCTCAATCCAGAGCTTTTGATTTTCCTGATTGATCACTGGACAAACATGCCTTAACTTGCTGACCGATACTTCCCCTGATTGTATGGCTTCAGTCAGGGCCGGAATCTCTTTGGATTTTTTATACAAGGCCAAAAAGTTGTAGGCTTCAGCATCAGTTAGCCCAACTTCTTTGACGCAGTAACTAAAGAGGGATGGGTATTGCATGAGCATTAAAAAGTCCCTGGTCTGATCGGCCTGAGCAATCAAATCAAGAATTTCAGCCTCGTTTTTTCTTAGGTTTTTGACTGCTTGAACCAACTTTTGGTGAATGATTAGATGTGTTTGCATGCGTACATTATAACCCCTGGTTTTTTGGCTTTCTTGGAGCGAATTTATGGGTAAAACTGCCAAAAAAACATCAAAAATGAATCAGAGGTTTTGATCTGAGGGATAAACAAGGTTTAAAAGAGCTTGTGTCACCTGCTTTTACCGCCTCTGCACCTCGCATCTAAATACGCTGAAGTTTTCTGTCAAGTGTTTTATAGAGCTTTTTCCCTGTCTCAAGACAGGGAAATGAAGTGATACAGGCTATGCCTCAATGACAACAGCAATTATAAATGAAGTGAAAAAAGACTTCTTTTAACTTATGTGGCGGGGCTAAGCCGAACCTACAAAAAAGCGACCATTAATGCCTAACAGGCTCATGCCTAAAAGGGCTAAAACCAGAGTCACAATCCAGAATCTGATAACCACCTTGGTTTCGGGCCAGCCTAGTAGCTCGAAGTGATGGTGAATGGGGGCCATCTTAAAAACCCTCTTGCCTCTGAGTCGATATGAGCCAACCTGAATCATCACGGACAGGGCCTCAACTACAAAAATCCCTCCTACAATAACAAGAAAGATTTCGGCCTTGACCAGAACGGCCACCATTCCAAGCGAACCGCCGAGGGCCAAAGAACCTGTGTCGCCCATAAAAACGGAAGCTGGTTTGGCGTTAAACCACAAAAACCCTAGACAGGCTCCTACGATGGCAAAACAGAAAATGGTAAGTTCACCACCATCATGAATATGGGGAATGGCAAGATGTTTTGAATAAATCGCGTTGCCGGCCAGATAAGCCACGATTCCCATACAGCCAATCACAATAAACATTACCCCTGAGGCCAGTCCATCCAGACCATCCGTCAGATTCACGGCATTGGAGGAACCGACCACAGTCAGAACCACCAGTAAAATATACCCGTATCCCAGATCAATGTTCTGGTTAAAGCCAGGTACAAAAAGTGTTCTGGTTATGTGGGCCTGTTCAAAAATCCACAGGGCTGCAAGCAAAGAAAAACCTGTCTGCAAACCGAGTTTTTGCCGTGCGGTTAATCCAGCTGATTTTCCTCGGACGGTTTTGAGGAAGTCATCTAAAAACCCTATGAATCCCATCCATAAGAAGGTTGCCAGAACCAAAAGTACTGAAGATGTGGGACGGCCCCAAAAACCTGTAGCCACAAATACGGAAACCACAATCCCATGGTAGGAATTCCCTTTTTCTCAAGATGGGCCTTTACTCCTTCTTCCCGTACATTCTGCCCTATGCGCTTTTCCTGCAAACGGGCAATCACCCATGGACCCAAAGCCAAAAGAATAAAAAATGCGGTTATCAGGGAGTAGATGGTCCGCAAGGATATACTTGGGATTAATTCGTACAACACAAGGTCTCCAATGCATAAAATCGCGAACCCTTTAAGGCAATTTTTGTAGGTTTTTTTTCAGAAATCCAGCGAAGCACTTCTTCTTTGTTTCCGACTTTATGCCAGGATGATCTGGAAGAATAACCATGCAGGGCCTTATGGAAACAATCCCCTAAAAACAATACCTCCCATCCGTTTAGATGTTCTAGCTGATTCAGAACCGAAATATGGGATAAATCCGAATCCTGCCCCAGCTCTTTCATATCAGCCAAAACCATAAGACCAGGTTCTTCATTTTTTATACTCTCTAAAAATGCCTTAACAGATTGTGGTGAGGAATTGTAACAATCCAGTATCCATTGAATGCCTGAGGAATGTACTCTTTGCATACGAAGAGGGGCCAATGAAATCTCATTTCTTCTTAACAAAATCTCCGAATCCGATACACCTAAAAAGCGAGCCACCTGGGCCGCAATTTCATAACTCAAGTAGGGCCCCTGCCCCAGTTTTTCGGAAAACTCAGAGTCAGAATCAGAATCATTTTTTAGAAGAACAAATTTCACCTGAGGCCAATACCGTTTCAAGGCAGGCAGAAGGTTTTCTGGCAAAAATACATGGCCTTCGGGGTTAAGATATTTAAGACAGCTCAGTTTTTCCTTTACCAGATCCTCATAGGACTCAAACTGAGCCAGATGAGAAGAAAACACTCCCGTGATAACCATCAGATCAGGGCAGGCTATGGATGCCAGTGAGCCCATTTCCCCCACTTCGCTGATTCCCATTTCCAATACCAGATAACCTGAACCAGACGGACACTGTAAAATGCTGATTGGTAATCCGGTCAGATTGTTGTAATTACCAGACGATGCAAAGGCATTATTTCCTAATAAGGCCCTAAGACATTCTTTGGTACTTGTTTTGCCTACAGATCCTGTAACCCCAATCACTAGCCTTGGGGACTTTTTGCGTACATTTTGAGCAAGATTCTGTAAAACCTCAAAGGGTTCATGATGTTTTATTACGGTAACTGAATCTAAAATTTTCTGGGGATTTTGCAGAATAACAAGAGTTGCTCCGGACTGAATGGCACTATCAATAAATTTATGTCCATCCTGGGACTGACCAGTTCTGGCCAAAAATCCATCCCCGGGGCGAATCTTTCTTGAATCAAAATGAAGGCCTGAGAAGTTTTGCGATAAACCCTTCTGGATAAGGTGCACACCAGGCAGCTCAATCAGTTCCTCTAAACTAAAGTCCGGCATACCGCTTCAATTTCCTCCCTATCAGAAAAATGCAACCGTTGATTTCCCACAATCTGATAGTCCTCATGTCCCTTTCCGCAAACCAACAATACATCTTCTGGACCAAGCAGCTCAACTGCGGCCTGAATCGCCATCCTTCTATCTGACATGCGCTGCAATCCAGGATGATCTCCTATTCCTTCCTGAATTGCATCCATAATCTTTTCAGGATCCTCAGTACGGGGATTGTCTGAGGTTAAAAAAATCACATCACAAAAACGAGCTGCTGCCCTTCCCATTCTAGGTCTTTTGGCCGGATCCCGATCTCCGCCACACCCAAACACAAGAATCAATCTACCCAGTCTCAAATCGGACACACTTTTTAGGACAAACTCCAGAGATTGAGCAGAGTGGGCATAATCAACAAAAATCTGGGCCCCACCAGGATGAGAAATTCTTTCCATTCTTCCTGGAACCTGAGGTAGATGATGGACCACATTTTTTATCTGATCCAAAGAATAGCCTAAAAGCAGTAGGCCCTCCATGACCGCCAAAATATTTTCCGCATTAAAAAAACCTGTAAAAGGCACTTCCAATTTTAACGAGTGACTGATCAGTTTTATCCCATTTAAAGAGTCCTGTAATGCCAGTTCTGGCAAATGTCCCTGGCCCAGTAACCCATAACGGTGAAGTTTTTGATTTGCAACCTCTTGAATCTGGCTGAAATACTGGGTGCGATCAAGAATCAACCCATCAAACCTGCCCCCAATAAAAAACTGAAGCTTGGAGTTGAGGTAGTTTTGCATATTCCCATGATGATCCAGATGTTCTTCCGAGAGATCGGTAAAAATTCTTAAGGAAAAATAGCGGACTGGCACGCGGAACTGATCAAGGCCCTGAGAAGACACCTCACACACAACTGTGCTGATACCAAGGTTCTTAAATTTTTTAAGCTCTGCAATCAGGGTCTGTAGCCCTACACTGGTGTTAACTCCCGGATGCAGTTCTGTATCAAAAATGCCCAAAGTCCCAATATATGCCGTTTTGACTCCTAGATAACGCAGTGCATGGGTAAACCACCAGGCAATAGTAGTTTTCCCTTTAGTTCCCGTAACCCCTAAAAGAGTAAAACTTGAGAACAAGGACTCATAAAAACATTCACAATCGTTTAGATAAGCCTGTCTGGTATCCTCAACCTCAATAACCTCAAATCCGTCAAACAAGAGGGAATGGCCCATTGGCACTATCAGGCGAATGGGGCTGGATTGTTTGATGATGGGCAGAAGCGCATGTACTTTGTCCACATTTCCCAGAACATAAAATACACACCCATGTGTAAGATAATCTGTGTGGGCCACCAGTTCTGTGCCATCTTTTATCCTATCTGATGTAGTAGCTACTCCCAGACTGAACCTCCATCCTCCACCCCGGGAGTTACTGTCGATTCTTTAGATTCCCATGCAGTGGATGGTGTCAGATCATACTCCAGCATATCAAGGTTCAACCAGTCTGGAATTGCATCCTCGTAACTCTGTAGCTGAATCAGCTCTGGATACGGCACTACCGGCAACGCGCTGGTGGTAGTGGTAATGCGTTCTTCTCCAGGGCTTGGAGAAATTCTGAGATAAGAAAGTACCTCTGTCCCCAGATCCCGAAAAATTGGTGCAGCAATCTGCCCACCATAGTACTTTTCCCCTTGAGGCTCATTGATTACCACATACATAACCAGTTTGGGGTTATCCGCAGGGATTGCTCCAATAAAAGAGGCTATCACCTTGGGATTGTTGCCCTCTTCTAAAGTATCCTTTTTAACCTTGGTCATCTCTGCCAGACTTTGGGCCGTTCCGGTTTTTCCTGCCACGGCATAACCAGGAATTGCAGCCCTTAAACCAGAGCCCCCTGTTTGTGTGACGGTGGTTAACATTTTCATTACTTCCTTGGCAGTCTTTTCAGATATTACCCTCCGAATCGGGGTTGTCGTAATAGAATGCTCCGTCTTCTCAACTGTTCTGGTTTTTGTAAGAATTCGTGGTCGATAAAGAATACCCCCGTTTACTATTGCTGAAAAAGCTGAGGTCATCTGCAAAGCATTGATGGCTATCTCCTGACCAATTGGAATAGCCGCAATAGAAATTCCTGACCAGCCCTTAGGTTCTCTTAAAATCCCTCGCACCTCACCTGGCAAGGCCACTTCTGTTTTTTCCCCAAAACCAAAACGGGTCAGATAGGTATAAAGCCTTCGTGAGCCAAGCCTTTGTGCTGCAAAAATAGAACCAACATTGCAGGATTTTTTTAAGATCGTCAAAGGATCGATCGTGCCGTGAACCTGCCTTTGGTCGCAGTGAATACGAAACACATCATAAAGTTCTATAAATCCTCGGCATTGAAACATTTCTTCAAGGTTAATTGCGTTTTCTTCCAGGGCTGCCGCAATAACCATCATTTTTAAGGTCGAACCAGGTTCAAACTGATCCACGATGGCTCTGTTCTTATAGTCTGCGGGAGTATAAAAAGAGAAAAAATTGGGATTAAAAGAAGGCTGGGATGCCATTGCCAGGATATCCCCATTACCTGGGTCCTGAATCACAATCATGGCACTTTTTGGCCTGTGCTGCTCAAATGCTTCCTTGAGCTTTTTTTCTGCCAGATATTGAAGCACAATATCAATGGTCAGGCTAATACTTGTACCCCCCTGCGGCTCTCGAAGAATTTTTTCGCTGTTGGGAACCACAATGCCGGTAAGGCCCCGTTCATATACCTTTAAACCATCACGGCTAGCCAGAAGATCATCGTAAAAAAGCTCAATACCCTCAAGCCCTTTGCCTTCCTGTCCCACAAAACCAAGAAGATTGGCAGCATTCATGTTATAGGGGTAAAAGCGTCTTTGCGAATCACGAAAATAAACTACTCCAGCTAAAAGGCCCACCTCATCAGGCTTTTTAATCTGCTTTCTTTCTTCATCGAGCTTGGCCTTGATCTTCTCATATTCAGCCAAAGTCACATCGGACTTGATCATAAAATATTTTCGGCCTCTGTCCCGGGCATTGCGAATATTCTCCAGAAGCTGGGGAACTTGAAGTTTGGTAAATGAGGCCAAAAGCTCAAGGGTGTCTTCCACATTTTTCATGCGCGAGGGATCACAAAACATCTTTTTCATGGCGGCCGTATACGCCAGCTCATTGCCATTTCGATCAAAGATTGTACCGCGTTTTCTCTGGATGGACTGCTTCACCACATGCTGCTTTCCGGCTTTTTCTTTCCAGAAATTGTGGCGCACAACCTGAATATAAAACAATCTGGCACTGATAATCACAAATGCTGCAAGACTAATCACCATCCACAATCTAAGATTTCGATCCATCAGGCTCATGCTTCACCCTTTACAAAAACCCTCAGACGGGCAGAGCGACTAGGAGAATTTTCCAATATCTCCTCATCCGATGGTTTGATGGCGTTGCGGGGCATACATTTTCCCAAGGACTTTTTTATAACCTCACCAGGCCCAAACAGACTACGGGAATATAGCTCTTCCTCCCATGCCCGCATTTTCTGTTTCACAATTCTATCTTCAAGGCTATGAAAACTGATGACTAAAAGCCGGCCTCCCGGACGAATCAGACTCAAAATCTGCTCCAGGGACTGGCCTAAACCGGATAATTCTTCATTGATCTGAATACGAAGCCCCTGAAAGCTTCTGGTGGCTGGATGAATCCTGGACTCCCTTTTACTGGACCAGGGAATTGCATCGGCAATAATCTGAGCCAGTTCGGTTGTACTCTGAAACTGACCCCGGTTTTTCACAATAGCCTGAGCAATTTTTCGTGAAAATTTTTCCTCCCCATATTCAAACAAGGCACTGGCAATCTGTACTTCAGATGCGTCAGACAGCCACTGCAAAAGACTGATGCCCTCCATTGGATTCATACGCATATCCAATGGCCCCTCCCTCAGGAAAGAAAAACCCCGCTTAGGATCCTGAAGCTGATTCTGAGAGGTTCCTAAATCAAGTAAAAAGCAGCAAAGCCCATTCTCTGGAATCAAATCCTGATATTCATTTTTCTTTTGAAAATTGGCCTGCCGTAATACAAGTCTGTCTATGGGGTTTGTTTGAAACCATTCAATCACAGATGGATCCCGGTCCAGCCCCAGGTAACCCCTGATCTCGGGATGGGCATTTAAAATCAGTTTTGCATGACCACCATGACCTAAGGTTCCATCCATCATGGTGTGAATAGTTTGAGGAATATGCTTTAACACATCCCGCCATAACACCGGGTAATGTTCAATGGAATTGATACTGGCTTTCATGGTTTAGTGATCGTAATTCTGTGTTCCCGGGTTGGAACAATCATTCCTAGCCTGTCCCTTGCCAGATACTCAATTCTTTGTAAAGAGCTTAAATGTACTTCTTCCTGCATCTGGGCATCCCTGTCCTTTTCCAGGGCGAACCGTTCCCGAATCAGGGCTTCCTTGCGATTCACCAGAGCAACCAGCTGATTGGCCTGATAAAGATATAAAAATCCCAGGCTGGATACAAAACTCAGGCTGACAATAAATGCAAAGGTGATCCGTCTCTGGTTTAAAAGAAACCTCTGTCGTAACTGCTCACGATGGGATTGTTTGCGAATCTGAATTTCCACGGCGCGATTTTACCATAGAGTTGAGAATTTGTAGGATTTCTGCTAGTTTTGCCCATATGCGTCTGGAACCTGATAGCCTCAAAGCCCACTTTTTATGCCTGATAGACATACCTTTGCTGTTTGGTTTCTTCTGCTTTACCTATTGGCTCCGTTACGAGACCCCCTGGTTCAACTGGGGCCCAGGTGCTCCCGACATTGAAATCTATCTCAGAGCATTTATCTTCTGCTCAGCATTTCTGTACATCATATTTTCTTACAATGGCCTCTACCAGAAGGGCTTTCGCTTTACTGTACAAAGTAACTGGAACCTTTGGCAAAGCCTGTTTGTAGGGTTTTTGTGTTTTGCCTCCCTGGCATTTTTTTACAGGGATACTGAGTTTTCCAGAACCTATTTTGTGATGTCATTTTTTACTCTAGGTTTTGGCATGACCGCTGTTCAGTGGTTCAAAGACAAACTCATCCGCCGTTTTGCCCCCAAAACATTCCAGGTCAGCCGTATCCTGGTTGTAGGAACTTCACTAAGGGCTGTTCAGGCTTATCAGGCCTTTCGACAATCAAGACCGGAGCTGGAACTAAGCATGATCGGCCCATCCACCATTCATTTACCGGGTTCGGTCAACTATCTGGGGAATCTGGACATTTTCAGTAAACTGATCAAAGAAAACGAAATCGATGAAGTCATTATTGCCCTTACGGGAAATCTGGATAAACAATGCCTGGCCATTATAGGAGAATGTGAAAACAAAAAAATTCGTTTTTCCGTACTTCCTGAGCTGTTTGACACATTAAGCCAGCAGTTAAATATCGGGGATATTTATGGGGTACCGGTTGTTCCCATTGGCAAACACCCGCGAAGCTACCGATTACAACTGTACTTAAAACGCATGTTTGATATTGCCGCCAGTGCCGGATCCATTCTGGTTTTATCCCCCCTGCTTTTTTTGATCTATATTCTGATCAAACTGGAAGACCGTGGACCAATCTTCTATTCTCAGGAACGGGTTGGTATGAACGGAACTGTGTTTCCCATCTATAAATTCCGCTCCATGCGCCAGGATGCTGAAACTGTTACCGGGCCCATGTGGGCCATTCAGGGTGATCCCCGCTGGACCAAGGTTGGCACAATTCTTAGAAAAACCAGCATTGATGAACTGCCCCAGCTCTGGAATGTGCTCAAAGGGCAAATGAGTCTGGTAGGACCAAGACCGGAAAGACCTGTTTTTGTAAATGAATTTAAAAAGCATATCCCAGGTTATATGATGCGCCACCGTGTTCCTGGTGGCCTGACTGGCTGGGCTCAGGTTCATGGACTGCGGGGACAAACATCCATTGAGGATCGCACAACTTACGATCTGTATTATGTGGAAAACTGGTCCTTCTTTCTGGATATAAAAATCATCTATATGACCGTGTTTAAGGCTGTGTTCATTCAATCGGGATACTGATGCTACTCACAATTGTCAGCGTTACCAAAGATGATTTTGAGGGCATCCAAAAAACCATACAAAGTACCAGAGCACTTCGCAAAAATACTCTTGTAGAACAGCTCGTCATTGACAGCTCCAATTCTGAAACAGCCTCAGAGATTCAAGAACTTTTGGCTTCAGAACAGGGAATACGATATTTCTATCAGCCCCCAGAGGGAATATCTCAGGCTTTTAACCTGGGCCTTTGTGAAGCCCTTGGTCAATGGTTCTGGTGTCTTAATGGTGGTGATGAACTGCATGAGAGTTGTCCCCTGCCCTTATTCGTGTCTCTGATGGAAAACTCCCTGGCAGATGCCCTGATTTTTGAAATGGAATCCATAAAAGGCATTTCCCAAAGACCCGCATTTTTTACTTTATGGCCCCCCGTTTTTAACTGGGTTCCTCACCCCTCCACCCTCGTTAAAACAACCACCCTGGCCACTCTAGGTGGTTTTCGCGAGGACTTCAAAATTGCAATGGATGTCGAACTCTGGCTTCGATTGTTATCCTCGGATGCCAGAATCGATATGATTTCCATACCCCTATCCCGATTTGCCCCTGGCGGCCTCTCCTCCCAGACCCCAAAAACCGCTGCCGAAATCCGCAAGGCCATGTGGCTCCACAAAAAACTTCTTTTTTTATGCTTTTTTGAAAGCGGCCATAAAGTCTATCGTGCCTGGAGACATTTTGGGAGAAGGGCGAGGGGGAAATGACAATTCAAACATACAACGATGATTTATTGGGTCGAAAATCGTTTGGTGATCGGCTAATCAAGTTTATTGAAATTGAACAAACCTTTGTGGACCAAAGTCTGGTAATCAGTCTTAATGGCTCTTTTGGCTCAGGGAAAAGTACTTTCTTGTCCATGTGGAAAGAGTCACTTCAATCAGACAAATCTAGCAAACAAGAAATTATACATCTGAACGCCTGGGAAGACGACTATTGCCAGGAACCTCTGCTATCCCTGATTCACAGCATAGTATCCGTTTTTAACAAAGACAGTCCTGTTGCGAGTAGCCTCGTGGAATCAGCGAAGGATTTTTTTACATTTTCTTGGGCAATTGGAAAACAGGTGGCTAGCAAATTGTCTGGAGTTGATGCTGAAGCAGCAGGTAACGAGGCTAAAGGTAAGAAAAAACAGAGAGCTGGTCTGGCCCCAAATCTGTTTGATGTATTTGTAACGCAAAAAAAAGCCGTGGCCACTCTAAAATCCAGTCTCACCGAAGCCTTAGCTAAGAATGACAAGTGTATATGGATATTGATTGATGAATTGGATCGCTGCAAACCAGACTACGCAATTGCCTACCTTGAAACAATCAAGCATATTTTTGATATCCCAAACCTGGTTTTTGTTTTGGCTGTAGATCGTGAACAACTTAAAAATACAGCCCAGTCCATGTTTGGCGCAGGATTGAACTTTACCGAGTACTATAGAAAGTTTGTGCATCGTGAAGTCACCCTTCCACAAATCGATAAACAGAACTACGACAATCTTGTGAACAAGTATCTGAATAAATTCCTGCAAAAACAGGACAGACGAACCTGCTCTTTAGAGCTTGACACCGATTCCTTCGAGCGACTTAGCCTTTTGGTACAAAATTTAAAACTTACTCCTCGCCAGCTTGAAGAAGCCTTTCGAATCGCCGGACATGCTTTGGCCACAGATGAAGTCAATCGGAAGCAGATTCACTGTGTGGTTGGCAATGCCACCATCATGATGTCTCTATTGAGGCAGAAAAATCCAGAGGAGTACAAAGCCTTAGCCGATGGCTCTCTCCAGCCAACACAAGCCCAATCTATTTTTACATTCGAAAAAATCCGATTCATCATATGGTGGGTGCAACTAATCCTGGCAGGGAATGGTTTTCATGGAGGACATAATCTCAGCTCAATCCTTCTGGAAATGAATATCAAGGAAGATAGGCCCTATGGTCATGAAGAGTTTGTTGATGGTTGGAACGGCAAAACATTTTCAACCATCCACCAAATGCTTGAAGAAACCGTACAATGGTTTCCTCAATAGGTTCACCGCATCATTTCCTGACCCCGCTTATGAGTCGTGCCAAAAAATGTCTCATGAATCAGTTTGTGATGATCATGGCAAAGAGTAACCAGATTCTCAATTGTGTCCTTTCCACCCCGGCTAATTGGGGTTACATGATGAATCTCAACTCGGTGTCTTGAATCACAACGGTTGTTTCTCATTCCATAATAACAGCATTGCCCTCGATCCCTTCGATTCACGGCATGAACAAGATGCATGGGCAATTTTTTGCGTTCCTTTCTTGCGACAGGCTCAGCCCCAGAAACGATCTCATCAGCCCTGTTTTCAGAACAGTTTTCTCCATTCTCTTTATCAGCTTCCCTCTTTTTCTCCCTGGCCTCGGCCCGATCGGCCTTTTTGACTGGATCTTTTCTTTCCAGGGTTTCTTTGGCTGCGACCTCAATTACCTGAATCAAATTATCAAGCTTTAACACTTCTTGAAGCCTTAGAAGGGTTTGCATCAATTCTGGGGAAACATCTAAAGACAGGCGTTTCATGCCTTCCCCGGCGGGTTTAACAACTTCTCGCTTTTTGGTATATGGCGAAACCTTGGCTACCTCATCAATCAGCTTTTTGTTGGTTTCTGATTTGGCCTTCTCAATCCAGAGACTTTGGTTTTCCTGATTAATAACTGGGCATATATGCCTCAATTTACTGACCGATACTTCTCCTGACTGAATCGCCTCAGTCAGTGCTGGAATCTCTTTGGATTTTTTATACAAGGCCAGAAAATTATAGGCTTCAGCATCAGTTAGACCAACTTCTTTGACGCAGTAACTAAAAAGGGATGGGTATTGCATGAGCATTAAAAAGTCCTTGGTCTGATCGGCCTGAGCAATCAGATCAAGAATTTCGGCCTCGTTTTTTCTCAAGTTTTTGACTGCTTGAACCAGCTTTTGATGAATGATTAGATGTGTTTGCATGCATCAATTATAACCCCTGGTTTTTTGGGTTTCTCAGAGCGAATGCAAAGGCAAAATCACTAAGAAAAGACAAAAAGTGAGGAGGAACTATTAGTTTGGACATTAACTGCGATACAGCAACGCTTAAAACATCTGTTTTTGTTGAACTCACGACCCCACCAGAAATGTGCGGATAAATTCTGTCAAGCATTTTTTTAAGTTTATTGCGCTGGGTTCCCTGTTTCAAGACAGGAAAACAGCCCAAGACTATGAAAAATATTCTGGGCCAATTTCATTTTAGGAACTATAAAATTTTAGTCTTTTCTTAGGGCAATTTTGGGCTTGGGTTTAACCATGCCAGCTGCGGAGGGCATACCGGGCATGGCTGTGTCAGTGCCGGAAGCAGAGCTAGAAGACGGTGAGGCATTGGGATCAAATTCATAAAATTCGATTTCCTGTCTCTCAATCAGATTTAGAATGCTTTTTTCGATTCTGTGAAAGCGGTGGATGTCCTCGGAGAGCTTTACCCCAAGTTCCAGAACTTTGCCATTCTGCTGGGAGACCATAAGCTGTATGGCCTGATGGGAAACCATAGCACCTCTACATACCTTTTCTAGTAAAAGATCAACAACTTCCAGTTCGGGCAATCGGATCTGATCTTTGCCAAGATTTTCAGCCTGTTTGGCAAGAAGCTTTTTCAACTCCAGGGAATCAATATGGTTTTTGGTCATGGAAATTCCCACATCCGTTAAATCGCTCAAACTGGAAATGCCTGTCGCATGCGATAGATTCACCCTGTCCCGTCCCTCTTTTTCATCCAGTTCTTCCCCAGCCTGAGAAATTTCAGAGCCTAAAATGATGGGAATATCCAGATGCATAGCCATAGACTTCATGGAGCGGACCACAGTATCACCGGGGTTAAATCCGGAGTGAGCCGAAGGTGCTATAGACTGAAGACTGTCCACAACTAATAAAATATCGCGAGTTTTTAAAGCCGCCCGTATTTCGTGAACCAGTTTTTCAATCTGACTGGTTGTGTCCGTCTGGGCACCGGTGATGAGATGAAGATAGGACTGGTATTTGGCCAGACGATCCAGGCTGGTTTTTAGTTTTTCCTTGCGGGAAGAATCTCCCACCACTTTTTTGTAGTGAACCGTCTCCATGTCCATACCAGACTCACGGGACAAGAGTTCAAACAAAAGTTCTCGGGGGGGGCGATGAAAACTTAAAAACAATACTGGCTGTTTGTTGGTTTTAATGTAAGAGATTGCCAGTTCGAGAAGAACCTGGGTCCTTCCACGGCGGGCCGAACCATTGATGACATGCAGTACCCCCTTGCGAAAGCCTGAAAGAGCCTGGGATGTGTCGGGAAAATGGGTGCAACCAAAGCCAATGTATGGGCGACGGCCTTTGGCCTCTCTTACTTCAAAATCCTTGAGAATCTCCTTTAATGGAGTAACAATGGACTCAATTCTTTTTGGCTTTGTATCAACGGCTGGCTGGACTGGCTGCTGCATAATTTTCTACCTCCCAAGACAAAAATTGATTATATTACATTTGTAAAAATCATGAAAATTTTAATCACAGGAATCTTTGGACAAATTGGATGGAATCTGGCCCATGCCGCCAGAAATCAGGGCCACACTGTAGTAGGAACCTACCATAACCAAAGAGTAGAGTCCACCTTCCCGGTTTATCCTTTGGAGATGATGCCTCATAAGCTGGAACATGGGCTAAGATTGCTGCCATTCCTTCCTGATGTAATTTTGCATTGTGCCGCGTATACAAATGTGGATAAGGCTGAGTCAGAGAGACCTAAGGTCTTTGCTATTAACTCTTTGTCCTCAAATCCAGTGGTTTCTTATGCCCGAAGCATCGGGGCCAAACTGATTTATCTGTCTACAGACTATGTTTTTGATGGACTTACTGGTGGGTATACAGAATCCAGTATCCCTTTCCCCCGAGGGGTGTATGGGCTCAGTAAACTTTTGGGAGAAGCCCCAGTGCTCGCCTACAAAAATGGCTTTGTAATCCGCTTTACCCCACTAGGGCATGCCCTGCGTCTGCCTCATCATCCACTGTCCTTGATGGACTGGATTTTAAAATGTTACCGGGATGGGAAAAAAGCTCCTTTGTTTTTTAATCGCACATCAAGCCCGGTCACAGCAATGGATCTTTGGAATGTGATTGATGAAATACTCGCTGGCCGACAGACACAAGCACTGCTTCATGTTCATAGCGATCTCAAAGATCTTTTGCAGATTGGCCGAGAAATCGAAAAGGTGTTTTTGCTTTCCCATACAACAACCTATGGATTTTTAAGTCACAACAACTACTCTAAAATTCGCCCTTTTTTGGCCCACCTTAAAAGTAATTACCTCAAACCCGTTTCGCTAAACGAATCTCTTATTACCTTAAAACAGCAAAGGAAATCACATGAAGCTTAAACATATACTTTTGGCAGTGTTTTGTCTGGTTTTTCCATCTCACAGTTTTGAAATGCTTCTTGAGATTTCCGTGGATGAGGTCTATTGCGAGGCCTGTATTGCCGGAATGAAAAAGAAGTCTCTGGCAGGAGTCAAAAAAGTGGAGGATTACATTCACCCGGCTTTTGCCAGATTTGAACTCAAAGAGGATGCCAATCTTGAAAAAACTTTAAAATCACTGGCCGAAAATAACTACACCATCCATAGAAGCTGGCTTCTTTTAAAGGATGCCAAATTGAGCCAGACCCCTGCTGGCCCCATGATTAAAACCAAATCTCAATCCATCTGTATCAAAGGTATTGAAACAAAGGATCTGGATACAAAACCCTGGTTTCGGGCTGAGCTGATTTTTGAAGAAAATATGCCCTGCCTAATACCAGCCGAACCACTGGAAGCCCAGTAGTATCAGTAGGTCTGAAGAATAGTCCAGGCCAAATCAAATCTTTGGTCCATGGCATCCTGTCTGCGAATCCAGAAGTAGAGACGGCCCTCATCACACCACATTAAATCCCTATTCACATCAGAATCCATCTGAAACAGTAAAGACCAGTCCCCTGCTCCTTTTTCAAGCTCATCCAGCCTTCTTTCTTCTTCTTCAGAAAATTCCCTTGCCAGGGAAATCCCATTGCTGACTACCTGACACTTTACATCCATATTATCCCCTTGTACGGGGGCAGGGTAGCCGCCTATCTGATGGAGGACAAATTCATCAACGAACCATGGCTCCGTCCTGTCTTTATGCATAGCCTTGAGTATGCCAAATCCAGGAAACATAGATACCCTGTACTCTTCGTAATCCTCCATCTCCTCATCGTTCAGATTAAGGTGGGCAATCAGCGGGGATCTAACACTTGGAACATCCATAAAGAATCGTAGGTTCAGATAGGTTTGGGTCAGAATAAAACCATCAGGGAAATCGGCTGGTGGTCTGGCAAGATGTCCATCATTTTCAATACTGGATTCCGGCACATAAATCACGGAAAAACCATCCTTGTGAGACGGATCAAAACCCCAGGGCTGGTTTAGAGTGTCATAAAAAAACAAAAGTCTTCCGGTCTGTGGAAGCCATTCCATACCGGGATAAGCCGAGATACCCCGACAATCAATACAGGCCAGAAAAGACAAGGGATCATCATCTGTGTTTACAGGCCAGCTAAACCCTTCATAAGCTGGTGGTAAACTTCCAAAATATGATGTAGTCGGCTCTTCTGCCGTTGACAGTCTAAACGCAGTTTTTGTAAGTGGGGCCAGAAGTTTTTTCCAATTGCGCCTTGCCTTCTTCTTTTCGCGAACCACTATTCCTCCAGGGTTGAGGTATCACCCAATGGCATACCTAGTTCTTTAGCCTTAAGCACCCGGCGCATGATTTTCCCGGATCTGGTTTTGGGAAGCCCATCGACAAATTCCAGTTCATCAGGCATAGCCAAAGCTCCTAGCTCACGACGAATATGGGTACGGATATTGTCTTTTAAGGAATCCGAAGGATTGTGACCCGTCTTTAGAATCACAAAACCCTTGATACTCTCGCCTTTGACATCGTGAGGCTTACCAATCACGGCAGCCTCGGCCACAGATGGATGACTGACCAGGGCCGATTCAACTTCAGCGGTACCAATTCTATGACCAGATACACTCAACACATCATCAGCCCGCCCCAGAATCATAAAATAGCCATCCTCATCACAGGTGGCTAAATCTCCGGCATAATAAAAGCCCGGCATGGAATTCCAGTACTGTTCAAATCGTTCCGACTCACCCCAGCAGGTTCTTAGTGCCGAGGGCCAAGGTTTTTTAATCACCAGATGACCAACTGTATTTGCAGGTACCGGGTTTCCGGATTTGTCTACAACCATGGGCTCAATGCCAAACATGGGAAGCCCGGCTTTTCCTGGTTTTTGCATCACCGATGGCAAGGTTGTTATCATGTGACCCCCGGTTTCTGTCTGCCACCAGGTATCCACAATAGTGCAGCGGCCTTTGCCAATGTTTTTGTGATACCACTGCCAGGCTTCAGGGTTAATTGGCTCACCCACACTGCCAAGAATTCTAAGGGAAGATAAATCAGCCTGCTCGCAGTACTTTTCCCCATGTTTCATAAACATTCTGACAGCCGTGGGGGCTGTGTAAAACACATTCACCCCAAAGCGTTCAACCAGCTTCCACCAGCGGGATGGATCTGGATAATCAGGGCTTCCCTCACTCATCAATGAAGTCGCCCCATTACTTAAAGGGCCATAGACAATATAACTATGCCCAGTTACCCAGCCAGGATCGGCAGTGCACCAGAACAAATCATCCTCATGTAAATCAAAAACATACTTGGCCGTATAATGAGTAAACACATTGTAACCACCGCAGGTATGTAACACGCCCTTGGGTTTTCCGGTGGTTCCTGATGTGTAAAGTATAAACAAAGGATCTTCACTATCCATACTCTCAGGCACGCAGGTTTTGGGATAAGCTCTTAACACATCCTGAAAATCCACCTCGTTTGGTAAAAGTTCATAGTCATCCCCTTCTCTTTGGGCCACAATTACTTTCTCAACCACACTTAAGCCATCTATGGCTTCATCCACCACACTTTTCAGGTTGATCTTTTTGCCTCTTCTTCTTGTCCAGCTAGATGTAATCACAACCCTGGACTGAGCGGCTTCGATTCTTAGTCTCAAGGCTGGGGCTGAAAATCCTCCGTATACTACGGAATGTACTGCTCCAATTCTGGCACAGGCAAGCATGGCTACCATCTGCTCAAGCATTAAGGGCATATAGATAGTTACAGTATCGCCCTTTTTAATACCCATGGCTCTTAGGGCATTGCCAAGACGACAGACCCGATCTAAAAGCTCCCCGTAAGAGATCTTCTTTTCCTGACCGTCCTCCCCAACCCATATGTAGGCAAGATTATGCCTCTTACCTGCCTGCACATGCCGATCCAGACAATTCACCGTTATGTTCATGCGTGCATTGGTAAACCAGCGATAATTAGGGTAATTCCATTCAAGTACCTGATCCCATTTTTTTTCCCAGACCAGTTCTTCGGAAGCAATACGGCCCCAGAATCCTTCGGGATCCTGAATGGACTGCTGATACAAGAGCTTGTATTCACCTTCACTCAAACGGGCTCCGGTTATTACCCGGTCTGGACTAAGCACCTTATCTGTTACCTGCATCAAACTCTGATTTTCAGCCATCTGCTACTCCTTATGCACTAAAATGAAGAATCCCTGGTTTATTCCGATCCCTTGGCGAAATGACTTTTCCAATAATCTGGGCATCCAAATATCTTGGCCTTAGTTTCTGCAAAACTTCCATAGCCCTGTCTTCAGCTACCGAAAACAATAATCCACCTGAGGTCTGTGGATCAAAAATCACAGACTGCTGCACGGGGCTTAGTTCATCACAGACAATATAACCCTCAGTATAGACCCGGTTACTTTTATCTCCTCTGGTCACAAAACCAGACTCAATCAGATCAAGTAGCTGTGGAAACCTGGGCAGGGATGAAAACGAAATTTCAAAATCCACCCCACTGGCCCGCGCCATTTCCATACCGTGTCCAGCCAAAGAAAAACCCGTGATATCCGTGGCTCCTGAGGCCCGGTACTCCACCATCAGCTCTGCACCCCAGTCATTGAGAAGTGTCATGGAAAAAATCAGGGCATCATAGGTACTATCCAGTATCTGTCCCCGCTTCAAGGCTGTGTTTAAAACACCTGTTCCCAAAGGTTTGGTCAGAATCAGAAGCTCACCAGCTCTGGCACCGCGATTGTATTTGATATCCTTGATTCGGGCTTTGCCTGTAACTGCCATACCGTATTTAATCTCATTGTCTTTCACAGAATGACCGCCCAGGATGGAACAGGCCGCTTCCCTGGCTTTATCTGCTCCACCCCGTAAAATTTCACCCAGAATAGATGGGGGCAGAGTCTCAGGAAAACAGACAATATTTAAGGCAGTCAGTGGTTTTCCACCCATGGCATAAATATCACTTAAGGCATTGGCTGCGGCCACCTGTCCATAAAGGTAAGGATCATCAACTACCGGTGTAAAAAAATCTGTGGTCTGAATCAATGCCCAGTCCTGATCCAGTCTGTAAACCCCGGCATCTTCATTACCTTCTGTGGCACAAAGAACCTCAGCCGTTTTGGGCCAGTCAATCCCTTTTACAGCCTCTCCCAAATAGGATGGGGCCAGTTTAGCCGCACAACCGGCACAACTCACTTCCTGGGTGAGTCGAATCCTGTTTTCACTCATAGTACCTCCATAAGAATCCCATTATAACTCTCAAGATGAATAAAATACCGGACCTTTTGTTTTCTTTGCAGGATCGAGGGCATATACTATTAAGGCAAACCGAGCTTCTACAAAAGCACCAGGAGGACAAGCCCATGAGCAAAGCAGGTACTGATAAGCCAGCCGCTGTTGAATTCCTAAAACAAGTTACCAGTAAATACACTTCCACCGAGTACCAGAGACTGCACGAAAGAATCTCATTTCGTGAATACATTGAAAAGGTCGTGAAACATCCCCAGATCGCTGCCCTCTCTCATGAGAGAGTCTATAATATGGTGATGTCTCATGGAGTGGAAACCCGTGAGATCAACGGGGAAACACTGGTTGTCTACAAATTTTTTGAGAACAAGCTGTTTGGAATTGAAGATTCCATTTATGCACTGATGAAATATTTCAAAAGCTCGGCAGACAGGCTTGATACCAGAAAAAGAATTCTATTGCTACACGGCCCTGTATCGGGGGCAAAATCCACCATCGTCACCCTGTTAAAACGGGGGCTGGAAGAGTATTCCAAGTCAGACGAAGGGGCACTTTACACCATTGAATGGAAACTTGATGATGACAGATACCAGATCTGTGAACAGCAGGAAGAACCCTTGCACCTGATCCCAGCGGAGGACAGAACGAAGTTTTTTCAAGAATTTGGGGTCTACATCGAGGGAGAGCTGACCCCTAAAAATCGCAAAATTTTTAAGGAACTGGAAGAACGCTACAATGGGGATCTGAACAAGGTTTATGACCATGTTTATTGCCGAAGGGTTGTAATCTCGGAGCAGGATAGAATCGGAATCGGAACCTTTCAGCCAGCCGATCCCAAAAGCCAGGATATGGCTGAGTTAAACGGATCGATTGATTATTCCAGAATTGGAAAAGTCGGCTCAGAATCTGATCCTGATGGCTGGAGATTTGATGGGGAGCTAAACAAGGCCAACCGGGGCATCATGGAATTTATCGAGATGCTAAAGGCTGATGAGCGGTTTTTGTACATCCTCTTGACCCTGTCTCAGGAAAGGCAGATCAAAACCCCCCGCTTTCCTCTTGTCAGTGCTGATGAAGTCATCATTGCCCATACTAACGAAAGCGAGTACAAAGAATTTATCATGGATCCCACCAAAGAAGCCCTGATGGACAGGATTATCAAGGTGGATGTGAAGTACAACCTCTCCGTGAATCAGGAAGAAAAAATTTATGAAAAACTCCTGAAATCAGAAGCCAAAAAACTCACCAAACATGTCGAGCCGTATTCCATCAAAATGGCGGCTATGTTTGCCGTTTTGACCCGCCTTGAGGATCCTAAAAAAATGACTCTGGTACAGAAAATGAAGCTTTACAACGGGGAAAGTATCGAAGGTTATAAAGAAAAAGATCTCAAAGAAATAAAAATGGAAACCAAACGCGAAGGGCTGTTTGGGATATCCCCCCGCTCTATGGTCAACATTATTGCCAATACCCTGATTTCCGATGAGGTCATCACCTTAAACGCCTTTGCCATCATGCACAATATTCATGATTCCCTGCAAATGGGCCGTTTCCCCAAGGTTTCTGCTGAAGAAGCGGAACGATATCTTGACCTCTTGGATCTGGTGCGCAAAGAATTTAACGAAGTAGCCAAGGCTGAGGTATTAAAAGCCTTTCTGGCCAGTTACGAACCTGCCATGGAAGCACTGTGCGCCAACTATCTGGATCATGTAGAAGCATTTATTAATCATGACAAGGTCAAAGATCCAGTCACCGGGGAAGATTTACCACCAGATGAAACCCTGATGCGCTCCATCGAGGAAAAAATCGGTGGAATTACCGAAGCTCGCAAGGAGCAGTTCCGCGCATCCTTAATGGCATCCATTGGTTCCCTGATGCGTAAAGGAGAACGCTTCAACTACAAGACAGATCAGAGATTAAGAAAAGCCATTGAGAAAAAGATTTTTGAGGACAATAGAAACAATATCAAACTGACCACCTTCTCCAGTGCCCAGACCGATTCTGAAAACCTCAAAAAACTTGAGGTTGTTAAAAACAGGCTTGTGGAAGAATACGGATACAGCGAACATGGGGCCAAGGATTTAATGAACTACATCGGTGGTCTATTGGCCCGTGGCGATATTACCTTCGATTGATTTTTGGCAGGCTTTGGGTAGAAATGGCTAACTTGTATGCTAAGTAACAGGTCGAAGGATTAGTTCATGTCATCAATACATCTGACCGATATCGTTCGCCACGGAGAACGCGAAAAAAAGCGTCTTCAGGAGAAGATCAAGGAAAAGGTCAAACAGGGGCTTAAGCAGTATGTAACTGATGAAAGCTTTGTGGGCCAACAGGGGAAAAAGTATGTCCGTGTTCCCATTTACGGCCTGAGACTTCCCCGATTTGAGGTTGATCCAAGCAAACGGGGTGGTGTCGGCCAGGGAGATGGAAAACCAGGCCAGCCCCTCCCCGGTCAGGGTCAGCCACAACCAGGACAAGGTCAGGGACAGGCCGGCAATGACGAGGGCGAACACCAGATTGAAGTTGATGTCAACATTGATGAAATGCTTGATATCATAGGAGAAACCCTTGAGCTTCCCAATATCCAGGACAAGGGCAAAAAGAAAAAAATCATTTCCGAACGCATCCGCTACGACAACTTACGAAAAGTTGGCCCTGAAGCCACTTTAGATATTCGTCGCACCATCAAAAACGCCATCACCAGAAGTATTGCCTGTGGTCTATACGATCCCTTAGTTGATCCCGAACCCGTTTTTGAAATCACCAAAGATGACAAAAGACACAAGGTCTGGGAAGTTGTCACCCAAAAAACCACCAATGCCGTCATCATCGCCATGATGGATATTTCCGGCTCCATGGGCGAAGAACAAAAAGAAATTGTGCGGACCGAAATGTTCTGGCTCGAATCCTGGCTAAAACGCCAGTACAACGGACTGGAAATTGTCTACATCGTACACGACACCAAGGCCCAGATCGTCGATCAGGAAGTTTTTTACAATATCTCCGAAGGCGGAGGCACCAACATTTCCTCAGCCTACCAGCTCTGCAAACGCCTGATGGAAACCACCTACGATCCCAAGGACTGGAACATCTACCCTTTCCATTTCTCAGATGGTGACAACTGGAGCGGGGAAGACGATGCCTTATGCATCGATCTTTTAAAAAACTACATCCTGCCCCACTGCAATCAGTTCTCCTACGCCCAGGTTGTCTCCAAATGGGGCTCCGGCAAATTCAAGGAAGTCCTCGAAACCAAACTCGACTCCACCGATCGCAAAAACCTCGTTGTCTCTGTCATCAAAGACAAAGAAGGCATCCTGGATTCCATCAAGGAGTTTTTGAAGGCAGGGAAGTAGGGTTTTTCAGCTTTTGGGGTGGGGGCAAAATATTGTGTCAATTTAGAGGAGTGTAAGATGAAAAAAATTGCCTTGTTTCTGGTTCTTTTTTCCAGTGGATTTTGTAATGGATTATTGGAAATCGACGAAAGCACGCAGTTGGCAGAGGTTCAGAAGTTGATTCGTTCCAAGGCGGATGTCAATGCCAAAGATAATGACGGCTTTACTCCCTTACATTTAGCAGCAATGAAGAACGAGAACCCAGAAATCATCACTGCTCTGATCAAGGCCGGGGCGGATGTTAATGCAAAGGATGAGGATAGCTGTACCCCTTTGATGTTCGCTGCAGGATTGAACCAAAACCCAGAAATCATCACTGCTCTGATAAAGGGCGGGGCGGATGTTAATGTAAAAGATGAGGTTGGTTGGACTCCTTTGATGAACGCTGCAATAAACCAAAACCCGGAAATCATCACTGCTCTGATAAAGGGCGAGGCGGATGTTAATGCTAAAACTCTGGGTGGCACTACTCCTTTGATGCTCGCTGCTGGAAAAAACAATAACCCGGAAATCATCACTGCTCTGATAAAGGGCGGGGCGGATGTTAATGCCAAAAATCTGGGTAGCGAAACTCCTTTGATGAACGCTGCAACAAACCAAAACCCGGAAATCATCACTACTCTGATCAAGGCCGGGGCGGATGTTAATGCAAAGAATAACGATGGTTTGACCCCTTTGATGTTCGCTGCATGGAACAACCAAAACCCGGAAATCATCACTGCTCTGATCAATGCCGGGGCTAAGGTTAACGCAAAGGATGAGAAAGGTGCTACTCCTTTGATACGCGCTGCAGCACTCAACAAAAACCCGGAAATCATCACTGCTCTGATCAAGGCCGGGGCGGAGGTCAATGCAAAGAATAACGATGGCTTGACCCCTTTGATGTTCGCTGCAGCAAACAACCAAAACCCGGAAATCATCACCGCTCTGATCAAGGCCGGGGCGGATGTCAATGCCAAAACTCTGAATGGCGTTACTCCTTTGATGTACGCTGCGACAACAAACCAAAACCCGGAAATCATCACTACTCTTATCAAGACTGGGGCGGATGTCAATTCAAAGGCTAAGGATGGCGGTACTCCCTTATTTTTTGCCGCTAGGGATAACCAAAACCCAGAAATCATCACTGCTCTGATCAAGGGCGGGGCGGATGTTAATGCCAAAGATAAGGACGGTTTTACTCCCTTGTTTTTAGCCGCTAGGGATAACCAAAACCCAGAAATCATCACTGCTCTGATCAAGGATGGGACAGATGTTAATGCAAAAACTCTGGGTGGCTTGACTCCTTTAATGTTCGCTGCGGCAAGTAACCAAAACCCGGAAATCATCTCTGCGCTTATCAAGGCTGGGGCAGATGTTAATGCCAAAGCTCTGGGTGGCATTACTCCTTTGATGCTCGCTGCAAAAGGGAACCAAAACCCGGAAATCATCTCTGCGCTTATCAAGGCTGGGGCAGATGTTAATGCCAAAGCTCTGGGTGGCATTACTCCTTTGATGTTCGCTGCGACAAGAACCCAAAACCCGGAAATCATCACTGCTCTGATAAAGGGCGGGGCGGATACAAACATCAAAGACAAGGAAGGAAAAACAGCACTTGATTATGCCAGAGACAACGAGAACACCAAGGTATTGACAAAGCTGATCCTGCTTCTAAGAGAGAAAGAAGCCAAAAAGAAGTAAGTGTTTTTTGTCTGGTGGCGTAGGCTAAGCCACATTCATATCAATTTGAATTCCGAGGACACGGGCGATTTTATCGACTGTTTTTAGTGTGTTTAAAAACACAGCAGTTCACGGCCTTGGACAAAAGAAGATATAATAGATTCTATGAGTCCAGAGAAAATCCCAAAACCTGAGCAGGAAGAATTACCTAAAATTGGTTTAACCAATAATGTAATTTTTCGCCATGTCTTTGCCAGCCGGGAAAGAAAGGGCTGGCTTCTGGCTCTAATCAATGCCTTATTGGAGCTTGTTGGCACAGATGCCTTTGAACAGCTTGAGATTATTGATTCCATTCAGTCCAGGGAGCATCTTCAGGATCGGGATGCTGTGGTAGATATTATTGCCGTGGACGGGCACGGAACACAAATCCATGTAGAAGTGCAGCTTATTAATCACCCTGGGTTTGTGGCCAGAATTCTGTATTACTGGGCCAAGCTATACAGCAGGCAGTTAAACCAGGCTGAGCCCTTCGCACAGCTTAGGCCAACCATCTCTTTGGTCATCACAGATTTTTATGTCTCCGAGGATGAACAAAGGCTTCATGCTCACTGGGGATTGAGCTGCCGTCACACCAAGGAACCCCGTTCCAATTTGCTGGCCTTACATTTTATTCAGCTTCCGGCCTTAAACGAGCAAGATCTGAAAAGCCGGATCAAAAAATGGGTTTATGCTTTCAGACATGGAAGAGAAATTTTAGATTCAAAAGAAATTCCCGCACTGCTTTTGGATGAAAAGGAGTTGGTTATGGCCATTGAAGAAGCCAAAAAGGTGCTGGTTACAGATGAAGACTTGCGCCAAAGGGCCTTAAGCCAGGAAATGATGATGCGAACCCAAATATCCATTGTGGCTGAAAATGTGGAAGTAGCCTTAAAACGAGGCAGACAAGAAGGTAGACAAGAAGGTAAGCAGGAAGGTCTTCAGCAGGGACTTCAGCAGGGACTTCAGCAGGGACTTCAGCGCGGTGAGCTTGAAGGAAAGCTAAAGATTCTTTTGATGCTGTTTCGTAATGGCAGCTTACCCAAAGAAGCAGCAGAGGAACAAATGCGATCTTTGTTAGGTCAGAATTATGATGAACTGGTGCAGTCTTTTTTGGGGCAATTGCAATGAAAGCAGATACCTATGTTAACCCTTTCACAGACTTTGGTTTCAAAAAGTTGTTTGGGGAAGAATACAATAAGGACCTTCTTCTGGACTTTTTAAACCAGCTATTGCAGAAAGAGCAAGGTAACATTGTTTCTCTGACTTATCTTAAAAACGAACAGCTGGGTCGTAGTATTAATGATTGCCGGGCCATTTTTGATTTGTACTGTGAAAATGATCAGGGCGAAAAATTCATTGTTGAGATTCAGAAAGCTGAGCAAAAGTTTTTTCAGAATAGAACCGCTTGTTATGCCAGTTTTCCCATTGTGGAGCAGGGACAAATCGGAGACTGGGATTTTGAGTTAAAGGCTGTGTATACCGTTGCCATATTAGACTTTGTTTTTGATGAGGACAAAGAGCTTTTACATAAGTTTCGCCATGACATCAAGCTCAGCGATTTTGAAACAAATAAGGTTTTTTATGACAAGTTGACCTTTATTTATCTAGAAATGCCCAAGTTCAACAAATCCCTTGAAGAACTGGAAACCCGTTTTGATAAATGGCTATTTGTTTTAAAAAATCTAAGCAGGCTGCACCAGATTCCAGACAAATTCAAGGATCGGGTTTTTGAGAAACTGTTTCGGGCTGCAGAAATCGCCAGCTTTACAAAAGAGGAATATTCGGTTTACCAAGATAGTCTAAAAGTCTTTCGTGACTTGAACAACTCGTTTAGAACTGCAATTGAAGAAGGCCTGGAAAAAGGCCTGCAACAAGGAATTCAACAAGGTAGAGCAGAAGGCATTCTGCTCGGAACAGAACGGGGAAGGATTGAAGGGCAGTTAAAACTCTGTTTGGAGCTTTACCAGGAAGGCACGATGGATTCCACAGCAGCCAAAAATAAAATGCAAAGCCTTTTGGGTTCTGGATTTGATGATCTGGTACAGAAATACCTGACTCAGATCCCCTGCTGACCTTTTGGCATTGTGGCAAATTTGCAATATGAATGCAAATTTGCCAGAATTGGGACAAGATTCTTGAGCGTTCGATTCAACCCGTTTTTGAGCGTTTACCGCAACTGAAATCGGCGAAAACCCCGCTAAATGCAGTGGTCATGAACTCTTATCCTTCAAAATGACATAAAGGGCAACAGGAACACTAAACACCATGCTGCCCAAAAGTGACATCAGTATAAAAATCTTCCCGCTCAGCCTTCCAAGAGACATTTTTGCCAGTAGCCAAGCAAATAAAAACATCAGTACAAAGGCTTCTATGATGAATACAAGCGATATGGGATTTGTCAAAGCTGCCTTGGTGGTTTCCGGTGATGTGAAGAAATAATATATGAATATTCCATTGGGAATAGTTGCCCCAAAAAAAGCCAGCAGTGTAAGAAATGTATATTCAGTTTTTTTCAATTCGGGCAACCGCATATTGTTTTACCTTACATTCAAAAGTAAATTTTTCAAGCATCGGGCAAAGTCCCGGTACTTGTCTGGCATTTAAACCAAGCCTGATTTAAAATCCTTCAGTTCTATACTAGCTTGGAAGGGCAGGGTGAATCAATGAAACCCTCCCCCAGTCGAAACCGCCGAATCAGTGACAAAGATCTATCTATTTCTTCCTGATGATGAAGATAGATATGATGCGTTTCACAAAGAGTTGCCAGATTTTCCACCGTATTTTGGCCCCCATCATTTACAGGCTTTATATGGTGAATATCCAGAAACCTTCTGTGATGGCACCTTCTACCATGCTTTTGAAAGCTGCACCGACCTTTATCCCTTAAAACCACCTGATTTAAAATATGCTGGGGGATGTGTTTTCTTTTGTTATCTGTGGGTCCCGTATCCTGCGTGACAGACTGCTTCTTCGTGACAGATTGACTTGTTGGGGCAACCTTTGTGACAGATTGTTTTGCTTTTGCCCTTTCTGCCTTAATCAGTGGATCATGTTTGGCTAAAACCTCATTTAAGGCCCACTCAAATACTTCGGTTAAGGTTTTGTTGCTCTGGCATTTTTTGGAAAAAACATCCTGGGCCCGTTCGGCCAAT
>JACFNL010000036.1 GCA_019454875.1 Candidatus Cloacimonadota bacterium
CTATTATGTAGGGTTATGAACCCCGAAAATTTTGATGTAATTGTTGTTGGTGCTGGACATGCTGGCACCGAGGCGGCCTTTGCTGCTGCTAATCTTGGATCCAAAGTACTTCTTCTGGCAACATCCCTGCAATGTGTAGCCATGATGCCCTGCAACCCTTCTGTTGGTGGGCCTGGAAAGGGCCACCTGGTTAGAGAAATTCATGCATTGGGCGGACAGATGGGCAAACAGGTTGATGCAACCTACCTGCAGATCCGTATTCTGAATGAATCCAAAGGACCGGCTGTGCAGGCATTAAGGGCTCAATCAGACAAGGTCCGTTATCATTTACATGTAAAATCAAAGCTCGAGGAACACCAAAATATCACCCTGATTCAAGGCGAAGCCATAGCCCTACTTCATAACAATCAATCTGTATATGGGGTCCGAATTATCACAGGAATCGAGTATCATGCCAGTGCCGTGATTTTATGCACAGGAACCTTCCTGAACGGACATATCATTCTGGGGCACAGTAAAACCCCTGGTGGCCCTTCTGGAAATACTGCATCCATACATCTCTCCGACAGCATCCGGGAATTAGGCATCCGCATCCATCGCCTGCAAACAGCAACCCCTCCCCGAATTGCAGGACAGAGTATTGATTTTTCTAAAATGAAGCCCATGCCTGGAGATCCGGGAATATTAACCTTTACCAAAGATATCTCAAGACAAAAACAAAGGCATTGTTACCTAACCCATACAACCATGGACACTGTGAATGCTGTCAAAGAGAATCTCAAGGATTCTCCACTTAAAATTGGCAATATTACCCAGCATGGGCCTAAACACTGCCCTTCTATTGATCGCAAGGTCATTCGTTTTCCTGAAATAGAAATGCATCATATCTTTGTTGAGCCTGAATCTGATTTCCATGATGAATGGTATCTTTTAGGTTTAACCACCTCTATGCCTCCTGAGGCCCAGGAGGCTGTGGTTCATTCGGTTCCAGGACTGGAAAATGCCAGAATTGTACGATACGGATATGCTATAGAATATGATGCCATTGATGCTACCCAGCTCAAAAAAAGTATGGAATTCAAAATGGTTGCCAATCTGTTTACCGCAGGTCAGATTAACGGAACCAGCGGTTATGAAGAAGCTGCGGCTCAAGGTTTGATTGCTGGTATCAATGCTCATAACAAGGCTCACAAAAAACCTCCGTTTGTCTTAAAAAGCACAACATCCTATCTAGCAGAAATGGTGGACGAACTGGTTACCAATCCAAGAAATGAACCTTTACGCGTCACTACATCCTCATCTGAGTTTCGCCTGCATCTTCGATCAGACAATGCTGAGGAAAGACTTACCGCAATTGGTTATGAACTAGGCCTGATTCCTAAAGCCCGTTATGAATTTGAGGAATGGCAAAAACAGATTGTAAATCAGGAAGTCGAGTCTTTGAAAAACACTTTGCTCAGACCAACCAGGGAAGTATTGGCCAAATTACAGGCTCTGAAATCATCCAGTTTCAAGAACACCATTTCTTTGGCCAACCTGTTAAGCCGTGAAGACATTCGCTATCGGGATCTGAAACATTTTGGTTATCCCTGTATTTCACAGACCCATCTGATTTCTAAAATTGAAACCAGAGTTAAATACGACTTCTTTTTGCAGAAGTTAAAACGACGAATGGAACATGCGGATGAACTAGATAGCCTGATCTTAAATGAAGATATCTATTATGCAGGAATTGAGGGCTTAAGTCAGGGGACCAAGGAAAAAATTGAGTCCGTAAAACCTTTCAGTGTAGGACAGGCCTCCAAAATTGATGGGATTTCCTCAGCAGAAATTGCCATTCTGATTCATGCCTGCAAACAGGGTTTGATATGAAACGCTATGATGTCATTGTAATTGGTGCGGGCCATGCGGGCCTGGAAGCAGCCCTCGCTACCTCGCGCATGGGACTAAGTACCCTATGTATTACCCTGAATCTGGACAATATTGCCCTGATGCCCTGCAATCCATCCATTGGTGGAACTGCCAAAGGACATCTGGTTCGTGAAATTGATGCCCTTGGTGGGCAAATGGGTTTAACCATTGATAAAACCCTCTTGCAGATTCGTACCTTAAACTCAAAAAAAGGACCTGCTGTTCAGGCACTCAGGGCACAGGCTGATAAAATTCTTTATCAGGCCATGATGAAACGAACCCTGGAACAGGAGAAAAATTTAAGTCTGTTACAGGCGGTTGTGACAGACATTTTAGTCAAAAATGACCGTGTCTACGGAATCAGAACTATTTCTTCTTTGGAAATCCATGCTCAAGCGGTCATTGTTACAACGGGAACATTTCTTAATGGAAAGTGTCATATCGGTCACACCCAGATTGCAGCAGGCAGAATTGGAGAACCCCCTGCTACCCATTTGTCCGCCAGTATCACAGGATATGGAATTCAAAAGGGCAGGCTAAAAACAGGCACACCACCACGCATACTGGATTCCAGTATTGACTACAAGGGCCTGGAAATTGAGGCTGGGGAAGAACCCATGCCGCATTTTTCCTATCTTACCCAAAAAAGATCTCTTGAACAGATACCATGTCACATAACCCACACCACAGAAAACACCCGCAAAGTAATTGAAGATCACCTGCATCTCTCCCCTCTTTATTCGGGCCAGATTGAAGGATTAGGACCAAGATACTGCCCTAGTATTGAAGACAAATTTGTCAAATTCCCTGATAAGCCCTCCCATCTTCTGTATCTAGAACCTGAATCACGGTTTAATCATGAAGTTTATTTACAAGGATTTTCCAGTTCCTTACCTCACTCGGTTCAAATCAAAATGGTCCATACCTTGCCAGGATTGGAAAAAGCTAAAATGCTAAGACCTGGTTATGCAGTTGAATATGACTTTTTTAATCCCATTCAATTGTTTATGAGTCTGGAAAGCAAAATCATAGAAAATCTTTATTTTGCAGGACAGGTCAATGGGACTAGTGGTTATGAAGAAGCTGCCGCCCAGGGAATTATAGCTGGCATCAACGCCGCCAATAAAATTCACCAAAAACCACCTATAGGCGTATCACGCGAAAACAGCTACATTGGCGTTCTTATCAATGATTTGGTAACTAAGGGTACTAAAGAGCCGTATCGCATGTTTACATCGCTTGTAGAGCATCGAACTTTTATCCGTCATGACAATGCGGATATGCGTCTGACCAAAATTGCCTATGAGGCTGGATTAGCTAACGAGACCAGACTAAAAAACCTCAAAGCAAAAAGAGACGGCCTTGACCAAATCCAGTCCTATCTCAAAGATACACAGATTCCTGGAGAAAATATTCCTCATTCTGTAAAAACCAGTCCCTATTCTGGCAAAAAATCATTGTATGATTTATTAAGAAGACCGGAACTGAATCTGGAAACTTTGCAGATCATGGAACCAAAACTGCGCAATTTTTTGGCCTGTTTTTGTGAGGAAATTCGTAAAGAAGCCGAGATCGAAGTCAAATATTCTGGATACATTCAAAAGCAGAAGGACATATTAAAAGAAAGAGAAGGACTCACTGAATTAAGAATCCCTACGGATATGAATTATGATCTGATTGTGGCACTTTCCAAGGAATCCAGACAGAAACTCAAGGAAGTATTGCCTCAGGATGTTGCACAGGCTTCCCTCATTGCTGGGGTGAGGCAAAGCGATTTAGCCCTTCTTATCAATCATTTAAAACGCCAGCAGATTTGAATGAAGTTCGTATTAACATTTCTGGTAACTGCTTCTGTACTGTTTTCACTGGAACTTCCTGATCCCTTAAGTGCATTTGGTACAGAGTTAAAAACCAGCCAGCCCCGGGATGTATGGAATCAGTTTCTTAAGGCCCAGGAGGAAAAGGAAACATTGACCGTTTTACATACGGGCACATGGCTTCTACGCAAAAAAATCAGGGTGAAACCTGAGTGGATGGCAGGCTACCTGTTAGCTAATCAACAGACAGCTATGGCTTTACTGGTGGCCTATTATTATCAGATTCCCCAGTGGGCCAGCCCTAAACGCCTCAAAACCACAGAGCAGTCATTACACTGGTTTCTTGAGTGGATGGCATTTATCCATAAAATATACTCTTCCCAAAGCCCCCCATCTCTTCCCGAAAATCCTTACTGTCAGGCAGAAATTTTATTGTCCAATGGTTACGAAGATGCTGGCAGGGAAATTTTGAGTACTTTACCGGAGGAACCGTTTGGAATTCTCAACTATCTGAAAATCAAGGCAGGCATACAAAAAACTGATGCCCAGATTGCCAGAAATCTGATTTTTCGCGGCCTGTTGCAAAATCTTGGTCAGGTCAAGGAAACACACAAACTGGATTTGCAGGATCTACAGGACCCCTACCCTCTTGATTCTATAAACCTCTCAGGAAACACCCTTGAAATTTTCCCCACAACAACAGTGGCCCTCAATAGAATCCAAAAATACGCTGCCAAAATTGAAGAAACCTGGTTTAAAACCACGGAACTTGAATTGAATCTCAAACCTCTTACCATACTTGGAATCACAGAGTTTCCCGAGTTCTATTTTAAATATGATCCTCAACAGAATACCCTCATGATTTCCGACAAATTCTGGTATCTGAACCAGGATCAACTCTGGCTTCTTTTAAAGCATCATCTAGCTTTGCACCAGCTCATAAAAAACTATACTCTGCCTAAGGAGAAGGAATTTCTTTTGCATGCACTTGCCAAAACTTATGCCAAAATTCCGCCCAGATTTTTTGGTTCTTCAAGGGAAGAGGTATTATGGCCTCTTAGCAAATCCAGTCTCATTGAGTTAGAACCAATGCCAGATCAAAAAACAGAATTTATTGTATTACAAGATCTGTTGACAGAACTTGGTCTTTTCCTGTTTGATCCGGGTCTTAGGAAAACTGTTTCGCACAAGATTATGCAAATGAGTACAGATTCTGTACTTCTTGACCGCACTCTGGATCAGTTTTACGCCAAAAATTTTAAAAAGGATCTGTTGACGGGGTACTGATCAATAGTTAACCTGTTTTGCTGTGAATCAGAAGGAACATAGATGACCAGAATCATATCTGTGGTGAATCAAAAAGGTGGGGTTGGAAAAACAACTACAACCATCAGTGTGTCGGCTACTCTTGCAGAAGAAACCGGAAAAAAAATTCTGGCAGTCGATTTAGACCCACAGGGTAATTGTTCTTCTGGTTTTGGGATGGAAAAAAATGCCTACAAAAAGTGCATTTATAATTGTTTGATTGATGATACCGATCCCAATCAGGTAATTCAGGCAACAGGAATCAAAAATTTGGACATCCTGCCCGCCTCCATTCAACTAGCAGGTGCTGAGATTGAACTGGTTGGTGAGCTATCCCGTGAAAACAAACTGAAACGGGCCTTAAAAATTCTTAAGGATAAATATGACTATATCCTGATTGACTGCCCCCCGTCCCTTGGACTTCTGACAGTCAATGCACTGACAGCATCCACGGATATTCTGATTCCTCTTCAGTGTGAATATTTTGCATTGGAGGGACTAACCCAGCTTTTAAATACAATCAATCTTATTCAGGCTGATTTGAACCCCGATGTGTCTATCCTGGGAATATTGTTAACCATGGCAGACAACCGTACTAATCTTACCACTCAGATTATTGAAGAAGTCACACAGCACTTCCCACAGCATGTATTTAAAAGTGTCATCACCCGCAATGTCAGATTATCTGAGGCTCCAAGCCATGGGCTGCCTATCAATCATTATGATAAAAAGTCTACTGGCGCGCAAAACTATCTGGAATTTACACGGGAGATGCTGACATGTCTCAACCAAAGCGGGCACTAGGAAAAGGGTTAGGAGCCCTTTTAAAAACCAGTAACACCAATCCCGTTGAGGAAGGAAAAATTGTTCTGTTGCCACTTTCAAGTGTGGTACCAAACCCCTTTCAGCCCCGTTCACATTTTTCCACGGAATCAATTCAGGAACTAGCTGATTCTATCGATAAAAATGGGCTTTTACAGCCTATTACCGTAAGGCAATCAGGCGAAGTCTGGCAAATTGTTTATGGTGAAAGAAGATTCAGGGCCTATACCTTATTGGGAAGATCTGAAATTCCCGCTTATATCCAGGACTATGACGACCAGCAGATGCTTGTTAATGCCCTGGTCGAAAATATTCAAAGAGAAGACCTTAATCCCATTGAAGAAGCAGTGTCATATCAAAGACTAGCTCAGGAACTGCAACTTACCCATGAAGAACTGGCCAGCAGTTTGAGTAAAAGCCGTACTTATATTACCAACAGTCTCAGGTTACTTCGATTGCCTGTAGTAGTGTTAGACTATGTAAAGAACAAGGTTTTGAGTCCAGGTGCTGCCCGTGCCCTTTTAGCCATTGAATCTGAGGAGCTTTTAAAAAAGGCTGCTAACGATGTGATTGTCCAGGGATTAAATGTCAGGCAGGTTGAGAATTTTGTCAAAGATCTTCTCAGTAAAAGGCCAGAGACAAAATCCCGTAAAAGTTCGGGTCGGCTTGTATCTGCAAGTTTACAGACACATTTGCAGGATAAGATTAAAGTCCCATTTTCCATCAATGCCAATGCTCATGGGATTCGTTTAGAACTACGATTTGAAACTGAAGAAGAAATTGAAGAATTTCTCAGTTCTATCTAAAAAATCCATCCCTTCCTATTACCAAAGAATCAATCTACTGATCCTGGGCTATATTTTGGATCCAAAATAGCCAAACTATAAGGGTTTCACGTGAAACAAATACAAACAGATTCAAACAAAACAACCCCATTTTAAATGGTCTGAATTCGATCGAGCTATTCTGTGAAACATATATTCACAAACTATGAACAATATGTGAATGAATTTAGCCGTGAAACATGGTTCAAATGTTTAACAAACCAAAAAAGATGGGTAATGTAGAGATATGCCAATAAAGATGCCTTGCCGGGCCTATTACCATACTCTATAATACATCTCCTTTTTATAGTCTATATTATTATGGAATGTGAATTTGTGAGTAACTGGCTTAAATCACCTCGAAACCAGCATGTTAAGCGGATGAAGATTTAACAGATTTATTCACAGAGACAGGAATCGGGGTGTGAATAAATTGGGGGTAGATTGAACTGATGTCCCAACGGACCGGATTTTGTGAATAAGTGCAAAACTTTAAACAAGAGTTGTGAATAAACGAATATTTTTGTGGGAAAGCATGGATAGTAGATCCTGGTTTGTATGAGTGGAGTCAAACCCGCATCAGAAGCCAATTGTGAATAGGTTAATAAAATTGTGAATAACTTACTAAGATATCTGGATTACAATAAAGTTCTGGCTGAGATGCAAAAAAGCTTGCAAAATCAACTTGAGCCATCCGATTTTCTTTGGCTACAGGGAATCAAAATTTTTTCCATAAATGATGATGGTGTTGAAATGGCTGCCCCTTCCGATTTAATGATTTCCATATTGCGAGAAAGAAAATTGGACGATAAAATCTCTCGATTTTTTCAGGACATGTTCTTTTCTGGAGATAAGTTCAGATTAAGCTGGAGTGTTCACGAGGTTGCAGCTAATGAATCTTCGCAGATCCCTGCTACTGTAAAGGTGGTGGAGGACAGTCCGGCTGAGAATATTACCTCTAATCTCAATCCTGCCTTTACATTTGACTCATTTGTGATGGGTGGATCCAATCGATATGCCTATGAAATTGCCAAAGCCGTTGCTGCTAATCCAGGGGTCAGTTACAATCCCCTCTTTATTTATGGGGAGGTTGGCCTTGGTAAAACCCATCTTCTTCATGCTATTGGCAATCAGATCAAAAAGGATTTTCCTAACAAGGTAGTACGGTATATTTCCTGTGAAACCCTTCTCAATGAATTTGTTGAGACCATCCACAGTAAAAACTATGCTAAATTCCGAAGGATTCGTGAAGTTGATGCGCTTTTAGTGGATGATATTCAGTTTTTATCGAATAAAGAATCATTTCAGGAGGAATTTTACCATTCTTTCAACAGGCTGTTTGAGCAGGAAAAACAGATTGTTCTGGCATCAGATAGAACACCAAATCAGATAAAAAATCTAAATGATCGACTGATGTCCCGATTCAAGGGCGGTTCCGTTGCCGATATTCAGCTACCTGATTTGGAAACCCGTATGGCAATTATAAAAAATCTGGTATTGCAGCATGGGATTCCTATGAGCAATGATGCCATTGAATATCTGGCTATATCAGTAAGTTCCAATGTTCGGGATATCCGTGGGGCATTTATTACTGTAGCCACTCAGGTTTCTTTTAGAAATCGGGAAGCAGACAGAACACTGATACAGGAAGCCCTGTGTTCCTTTTTAGATAACCGGCCAAGACTGAGCATGGAAACAATTCAGTCCGAGGTTTCCAAGTTTTATGGTATTGAACTTGAAGATTTATTGTCTGAAAGCAGAAATCAGAGTGTGGCCTATCCAAGGCAGGTTGCCATGTTTCTGATTCGCGAGTTAACCAATCTGACCTTGCAGCAGATTGGCTCAGGTTTTGGCAGAAAAGATCATGGAACTGTCATTCATGCCATGAATAAAATTCAGAAGATTCTGCATACCGATGACTGGGAAGCACAAAGGATTAAAGACCTTAAAAAACGCCTGGAAACGGACTTTGAAAGGTAGATTATGCTGATTCATTTAGGGGAAGACTACTTTGCAGATTCAAGTAAGGTGATTTTGATATTAAACAGAGAATCAGTAGACACAAATGTATCTGTAATTCCCAGGAATTGTAAATCAATTGTAATTCTTGATGACACAATACATTATTCTCCTATTGATTCCCGCTCTCTAAGAAAACGCGACAATGTACTCGATTTTGGAGGATATAAATGACGGAAAAAAACTATGATGCATCCAGTATTACTGTACTGGAAGGTCTGGAAGCAGTTCGTAAAAGACCTGGAATGTACATCGGTTCTACTGGTTCTACTGGACTTCATCACATGGTATGGGAAGTGATTGATAACTCAGTGGATGAGGCAATGGCTGGTCATTGTAATGAGATTGATCTGATCCTGCATCAGGATCATTCAATTACTGTTAAAGACAATGGTCGGGGCTGCCCAGTAGATATTCATCCCGTAGAAAAAATCCCGGCTGTAGAAGTAATTCATACCGTCCTGCATGCTGGAGGCAAGTTTGATCAGGATTCCTATAAGGTTTCTGGTGGATTGCATGGAGTAGGTATTTCCGTAGTTAATGCCCTTTCTTCTTATATGAGTGTTAAGGTCTACAGAAACAACAAGATCTATTTTATTGATTTTGAGAGAGGGAATACTAAAACCAAACTCAAGGAAGTTGGAGATTCAGAGGGTAGACGGGGTAACGAAACCCATTTTAAACCAGATACACAGATATTTTCTGAAGTTGAGTATGACTTTGAAATTCTGACTTCAAGGATGCGTGAACTGGCATTTTTGAATCGTGGTTTAAAAATTAACTGTATTGAGGAGCTCACGGGCAAAAAGGTTTCCTATTTTTATGAGGGTGGAATTGCCGAATATGTTCGTTTGTTAGGTAAAAACAGAACCCCATTGCATAAAAAACCCATCTATATTTCAGCAGATGTGGATAAGGTATCCATAGAAATTGCAATGGAATACAATGATTCTTATGTTGAGAACATTCTGACCTTTGTAAACAATATCAATACCAGAGAAGGTGGTACCCATCTATCTGGATTTAAAGGTGCCCTGACCCGATCCATCAATTCCTATATCCAGAAAAACCCCAAGGTGCTTCGCGGGGTGAAAGAAAAGGAAATTATTCTGACTGGTGAGGATTGTCGTGAGGGTCTGGTATGTGTTTTGTCTGTCAAGATGCCTGAACCCCAGTTTGAAGGGCAGACAAAAACAAAGCTGGGCACAGTAAGTATTCGTGGTGTAGTGGAATCCATGATGAATGAGGAACTGGCCGTTTATTTTGAAGAAAATCCTGATACTATCGCTAAAATTGTAGATAAGTGTATTGGGGCCATGAGAGCCAGAGAAGCAGCTAAAAAGGCCAGGGAATTAACCCGTAGAAAAGGTGTACTGGAGGGAATGAGTCTACCTGGAAAACTGGCTGACTGTTCCGATCGCAATCCAGAAAACTGTGAAATTTTTCTGGTGGAAGGTGATTCTGCCGGTGGCTCTGCCAAACAGGGCAGGGATCGACATTTTCAGGCAATTCTGCCCCTGAAGGGTAAGATTCTGAATGTGGAAAAAGCCAGGCTGGATAAAATCCTGTCCCATGAAGAGATTCGTATCATTATTACGGCTTTGGGTACAGGCATTGGTCAGGATGATTTTAATATCGAAAAACTCAGATATCACAAAATTGTAATCATGACAGATGCTGATGTGGACGGTTCCCATATTCGAACTTTGCTTTTGACATTCTTTTACCGCTATATGCCTGAACTGGTGAGCCGGGGACATATCTACATAGCTCAGCCACCACTTTATAAGGTAAAAAAGGGAAAATCGGAGCGATACCTGAAGGATGATACAGAGATGGTCACCTTTTTAGCCCAGGCATTATCCGATCAGTATTCTGTAAAGATCGGGGGACGGCCCATTGGTCTATCCATGTCAGAGCTTTTTGTGACAATGCATGAACTGATTGCTCATATCGGGAAACTGGACAGACAATCCATACCGGATCTGATTTCAACCATGCTGGTGCATCATTTGACAGGGGTCGATTTTTCGGATCAGGAGTTTATGACACAGTATGCAAAATTACTGGAGTCAGGCATTTTAAGGGCATATCCAGAATGTGAACTTGATGTACATGTACTGTCAAAGTCAGAAGCAATGGGATTGACCGAGTTTTCCAATCAGTTTGCCAATGAAATCAGGATGCAGGATACAGAAGAAGAGAATTCAAATGAGGAAATCATAGAAGAGGATCAGGAATCAATCCGGGCTGAATCCGTGATTGAACCTGAAACCTATTTTGTACGGATTCATGGAGTTATTGATCATAGACAGGTTGACTGTCTGATAACTCCTGAAGTGTTACAAAGAGATTCTTTCCGAAGGATTCATAAAATTCTGAATCAGAATTTGAATCTGGAGTACTGTGACAACATCCAGGTGTTTGAAAAGGATGAAGAAAAGTTAAATACCAGCAATCTGGTTGTGTTCTGGGAATATCTGGAAAAGATCTCTAAAAAGGGACTTTCCCTGCAACGGTATAAGGGACTGGGTGAAATGAATCCTGAGCAGCTTTGGGAAACAACCCTGGATCCTTTAAATCGAACCATGTTAAAGATTCAGGTCGGTGAAGAAATTGCTGCCGATGAAACTTTTGCTGTGTTGATGGGTGATTCAGTACCGCCTAGACGGGCATTTATTGAGAAGAATGCCATTAATGTCGTGAATCTGGACGCTTAAGGAACAAGGATAAAATTATGGAAGATATAGTCAATCGCAGCACAACTATTGATATTCCCATCAAAATGGAGATGGAAAACTCCTATCTGGCCTATGCCATGAGTGTAATTGTTTCCCGCGCACTACCTGATGCCAGAGATGGTTTAAAGCCAGTACATCGTCGCATTTTTTATGGAATGATGGAACTGGATCTGCGGCATAATGCGGCTTTTAAGAAGTCTGCCAGGATTGTCGGAGAGGTAATGGGTAAGTACCACCCTCACGGGGATTCAGCCATTTATGAAACTATGGTTCGTATGGCCCAGCCCTGGTCCATGCGTTATGTACTTGTAGATGGACAGGGTAATTTTGGATCGATTGACGGGGATTCAGCGGCGGCTTATCGTTATACTGAAGCCAGAATGAAGGCTTTGGGTGAAGAGCTTTTATTTGATATTGATAAGGAAACAGTCGATTTTCAGGATAATTTTGATGGATCCTTAAAAGAGCCAATTGTTCTTCCGGCCAAATTTCCCAACCTGTTGGTAAATGGTGCAGATGGAATTGCGGTAGGCATGGCTACCAAGATACCGCCTCACAACCTCAGGGAGGTCATTGATGCCCTCTTTATGTACATGGATAATCCCTATGTCACCGTAGAGGAATTGATGAGCGTAATCAAGGGCCCAGATTTTCCAACAGGTGGATACATTGTTGGAAGCAGAGGAATTGTAGACGCTTTTAAAACTGGTCGTGGCCGAGTTGTTATGCGTGCCAAAACCCATACGGAAGAAATCAGCAAGGACAAAGAGGCCATCATTGTCACTGAAATTCCATTTCAGGTGAATAAATCTTCCCTGATTGAAAATATAGCCGATCTTGTCCGGGATAAAAAAATCGAAGGTATCAGTGACTTGCGCGATGAATCAGACAAAAAAGGCATGCGCATTGTTG
The DNA here is from genome assembly GCA_019454875.1 of Candidatus Cloacimonadota bacterium. GTDB lineage: Bacteria > Muiribacteriota > UBA6191 > UBA6191 > UBA6191 > UBA6191. The sequence goes on from JACFNL010000036.1 coordinate 12,352, forward strand.
TGGAACTGAAGCGGGGAGAAAGCCCTGAGATTGTTTTAAATCATCTTTTGAAGCACACTGCATTACAAAGCTCTTTTGGGGTGAATGTGGTTGCTCTGGTTCAGAATCGACCCGAAATTCTGAATCTGCCCAGACTTCTTGGAATTTACATTTCGCATCGGTTTGATGTGGTAACCAGAAGAACCAGATATGAATTGCGCAAGGCTGAAGAAAGAGCCCATATACTTAGAGGCTTAAAAATTGCCCTGGATAATATTGATGAAGTGATCCAGATCATCAAATCAAGCTCCAATACAGATCTGGCCCGTGAGAGACTGATGGAGAGGTTTGAATTTTCCGAGATTCAGGCCAAGGCCATTCTGGCTATGCGTCTATCGACTCTGACAAGTCTTGAAACCCAGAAAATTGTTGAGGAACTGGAAGAACTTGAAAGGCTGATTGCCCATTACAAGGAGATTTTGTCCAACCGTACTATGGTGTTTGACATTATCAAAACCGAGCTTTTAGAAATTCGCGAAAAGTATGGGGATGAAAGGCGTTCCGAGATTATTCATGATGCCGGAGAAATCAATTTAAGGGATCTTTTGGCCAATGAACCCAAACTGATTACGGTTACTAACACCGGATATTTAAAATCTCTGCCACTTTCTACCTACTCGCAACAGAATCGCGGTGGTAAGGGAATGAGTGGAATGTCCATGCGAAGTGACGACTTCGTAAATGATATTTTTGTGGCTCAGACCTTTGATTATATTTTGTTCTTTACCAATCAGGGCCGCTGTTTTGCCCGATATGCCCATACTTTGCCGGAAGGTTCACGAACCTCAAAGGGTAAGGCCATGGTCAATTTTTTAAATCTGATTGAGGGTGAAAAGGTTACTACCATGATTCCTGTCGAATCTAGTGTGGATGGGCAGTACGATAATGGGGACAGTCTTTATATCACCATGGTAACTAAAAAGGGCCTGGTAAAAAAATCGCCTTTGTCTGAATATGCTTCTGCCGTTCGTGAAAACGGGATTTTAGCCATTCGATTTGCTACTGAGGATGATGAAGTAGTAGGTGTAAAAATCTCGGATAATACAAGACAGCTTGTTATGGGAACCTATCTTGGCAAGGCCATTCGTTTCCCGGAGGCCAAGGTTCGTAGTGTAGGCAGGGTATCCCAGGGTGTTAAGGGCATTGAACTTGTAGAAGAAGATTTTGTAATTGGTATGGAAATTCTTTCCTTAGGTGATGCTCAGCCCCTGGCAGATGTGTTAAGTGAAGATGGAGTTGAGACTATAGAGGTTGAAGCGGAAACTGAAGTTGATTCCGAATCCGATTCCGATTCTGAGGAAATTGCCGATTCTTCCCAGCCCACCCTGTTGGTGGTTACGGAAAAGGGATATGGTAAACGAACCAGACTCAGCCACTACCGCATTACAAATCGTGCCGGAAAAGGTGTTTTGAACATCAAGGTCAATCATAAGATTGGCAATGTGGTGGGCTTTATGGAAATCAAGGATGAAGACAACATCATTCTGATTTCAAGTTCCGGTAAGGTTATTCGTATGCAGGTCAGTGAAATTCCATGTTATGGCAGAGCAACCCAGGGAGTTAAGGTAATCAACCTGTCCTCTGGTGATGTTCTGGTTGGAGTTTCCAGAATCAGCGGGGATCTCCCAGATGGTGCATCCGAAGAATCTGAAGTAGTAGTATAATCTTCTTGGGCCTCTATTGCATCTTCCGTGCGATAGAGGCTTTCTTTTTGTATCATAGAAGGCGATGACTGAAGAAAAAGAGTTTATACCCTTAAATTTGCGGCCCTTGCGAGAATTGCCCGAGATCAAGACAGAGGCAAATCATGGCTGGATTGCATTTTTTCTGGTATTTCTGGTTTTGTTTGTGTTTTTTATGATGATATCTGAAGTTTATGTTGAGAAATATCGTCAAATTCAGGAAGAACGGTCTGAAATTGTGCGATTGGAGTCAGAAGTAAAAATTTTAGCTGAAGAGAATCAGGAAATACAGAATAATATAGAAAGCCTAAGAACTGATTCCGGACAGGAAAACATTGCCAGACGAAGATTGAAGCTGATTCGACCGGACGAATTTATTGTGGAATGGGAGACGGGTCAATGATTGAAATGAAGGCATTTTTAAAAGCTAAGGGTCTGACTTCTCATCCATTTAATACCTTTGATGCAGACAAAGAAAAGGATCTTGGTCAGTTCGTAGTACTACCGCCCTATTTTGAATCTGTCTTTGGAATGGCTGAGGATCCACAGGCATTTTTGGTTCTTGGTATGCGTGGATTTGGAAAAACCACCCTAAGAAAAATGCTGACACAAAGAATTGAGGATCAGTATTCCGGGCGAATATTTTGTGTGGATTATTCCAATTTCCCATTTACCAAGCAGAAGGAGCTTAAGGATGTGACCCTAAGAGATCACATGATGGAAATTTTTCGCCTGATGGCTTTGGAATTTTCAAAACTTCTGAGCACTTCGCCTACTTCGCGTAAACGCCTTAAAGTTGCAGCCAAGGAATTTCTTTTCCATCTTTTTGAAATCCATTTAAAAGATGCGGAAAAACAGGAACTCTACCCTAAGTTACAAAGCTTTATGGAAAAGCTTTTAAGGACCTATCCCAAAAAGCAGGGCAGGGGACTTTATCTGACAGTGGAAACTCCGGACTCCGAAGTGATTGAACGCTCGGTTCATACCATGGATTGTCTGGCTGGAGTATTAAAAAGTCTTGGGTTTGTTTCTGCCTATGTGTTTATTGACAGGCTTGATGAAACAAATCGCACCATGAAAGAGCCGGACAAGGCCGGAATTCTTTTGGGACCATTGATTTCTTCTCTGGAGATTATTCAGAGAGATTTTTACGCCTTCAAGTTTTTTGTACCGGCGGAATGTGTCAATAACCTAAAAGCCAGCGGATTCAGAAATGACAAGGTTCAGAATCAGACTATCAGCTGGACGGATGAAAAACTGGCTGAAGTACTTAAAAAGAGGATCATGGCCTTTAACAAGGAAGGCCGTATGTTTGGCAAGCTCGGAACCATCTGCGAGGAAGAAATCAAGGACAAGGTGGATGAGTTTATAGTAATCAAGGCCAACAAGTCACCAAGAAACCTTTTGAGATTCTGCAATGCGATTTTTTCTGAACATATCGAAGCGGCCCAGACCCCAGAGGAAACCATTTCCAAAAAGATTGTTGCTCTGGCTCTTAAAAAATATGAATATTCCCTGCAGATAGATCAGCATGTTTCCAAAGACTGATTTCTGGTTATGAAACATTGGCGACTTTTTCTTGTAATCCTTGCTCCTTTATTGATTCTGATAATGCCTCTGTCGGTTTTGCCTACAGGCTTTTTAGAGATTCATCAAAGGGTATTATCCATTTTTGTTTTTGCAGTTATCGCCTGGGTATTGGAACCATTTCCCGTTTATGCAGCCTCATTATGGATTATATTTTTGCAGCTTATTATGTTGTCCAACCGTCCCTTAAGCCTGATTCCGGCACTTGGCCTGGAGCAAAAGGTTTTAAGCTGGGAAGAGATTTTAGGTGTATTTGCCTCTCCGATTCTGATTTTGTTTTTAGGCGGATTTTTTCTGGCCTCAGCCGCTACCAAGGTCAGGCTTGATAAAAATTTAGCCAGAGTACTTCTAAAGCCGTTTGGACAAAATCCTAAAATGGTTTTACTGGGACTGATTCTGATCACGGCCGTTTTTTCCATGTTTATGTCAAATACAGCTACAACGGCTATGATGCTGGCCATTGTCATGCCAGTGATTGCGTCACTCCCGTCTGGGGATCCTTTGCAGAAGGCATTAATTCTTTCTGTTCCGTTTGCAGCCAATATAGGTGGTTTAGGTACACCGATTGGCACTCCACCAAATGCAATTGCCCTAAAGTATCTGGCAGATGTTCACCCCATTTCCTTCATTGGCTGGATGCAGTTTGCCGTGCCTTATATGGCTTTTGTACTTCTACTGCTCTGGCTGGTTTTAATCGTTTTGTTCCCATCACCTACAAAAACAATTCAGATCGACATGACGGGACGGTTTTTGAAATCCAAAGACGCTATTATTGTTTATGTGATCAGTGTTTTAACCTTGCTTCTGTGGCTTACCGGGGCATGGCATGGATTAAATTCCTATACTGTGGCCTTATTGCCAGTCTGTGTTTTTTCCGCTACAAAAATTGTGGGAAAACCGGAACTTAGAGATATGAGCTGGGATGTGTTATGGCTGGTGGCCGGTGGGGTTGCACTAGGAGACTCCATGGAAAAAACGGGTCTCTCAAAACTGATTGTGCAAAACCTTCCTTTGGGGGCTTTAAGTTTAATCACTCTTGCCGTTCTTTTTGCCTGTTTATGCTTTGTGCTTTCAAATTTTATGTCTTCTACGGCTACGGCCAACCTGATTTTGCCATTGGTTGCGGCTATGGGAATTCAGTGGGGAGAAAGTGGGGCTGTGGTACTGATTCTTGTCAGTTGTTTCAGTTGTTCCCTGGCGATGGCCTTACCGGTTTCAACCCCGCCCAATGCACTGGCTTATGCCAGCAACAAAGTATCTCAGGCTGAAATGTTTAAGGCAGGTCTGACGGTTGGGTTAATCGGTCTTGGGCTAAGTCTTTTTGTGTTTCTTATGTTTCAAAAGGTACTTTAGTGTTTTCAATCCAGGTAAATAATCAGAAAGAATGGCTTAAAGCAAACTACTTTCGTGATCCAAACAAGGTAATACATTTGGCCGCGGATGAGGTTTTGTTACAGCAGGGCCGTGAAAATCGCCGCATCTACCTTGTCAGAGAAGGTAGCCTAAAAGGAAGGGTTAAAACTGCACAACAGACAGAATATGAGATGTTTATGGCAAAGCCGGGTGATTTTGTGGGCATTAACAGTTTTTTTCATCCCAATCACCTAAGTCTGTCCACAACGATTGCTATAGAAGACTGCGTGTTAAGTTATATGGATGAGGATACAGAGATTATCTGTAGCCCCAGGGGAGACACTCTTGAGCAGCAGTATATGGGCGTGATTTTGGAGGAGTGGTCCCATAGGCAGTTTATGATTCATCACCTGCACAAGGAAAGAGAAAGCATGATAACCCACATGATGGAAGTCCGTCGTATGGCATCCCTAGGGGAGCTGTCAGCAGGAATTGCCCATGAACTTAACAATGCATTAAGTGTTTTAAGTTCTGCAAGTCGTTCGATCTATCAGATTGTAGTCCGGTATCTCACGGGTACCCCAAAAAGGCTGGCTGTATTTGAGGAGTCATTTCAGAGCGGCAGGATTTTATCGAGTCGGGAAATGCGGGATAGGCAAAAGGCACTTCAAAAATTTGCCAGTATTGATGAAACTCAGGCCCGCCAACTAGCAAGGACCAGTTTAAGGATCGAGACAATTGAGGAACTGATTAAATCCGGAATTGGGTTACAGGAAATTGTTGATACCAATGAGATAGGACTTCGTTTGCATGATATGGAGCTTGTAAGTAAACAGTCCGCCCATGTAATTCAATCCATGAGGACATTAGGAGCCCCAAAACCGGGGGACAGAAAAGATACCAGTATTCGGGCTGTGATTCAGAATTCCTTGCATCTTTTAAGCGCGGATTTAAAAGAGATAACTGTAGAAACCATGTTTTGTGATCCGGATCCAGTGCTTTATGCTTCTCCAACCGAACTGGTTCAGGTCTTTGTGAATTTGATAAAAAATGCCCGGGATGCCCTGATTCAGGATCAGATAAAAAGACCCATGATTACAATTGGTATGGAGTCCACAGATTCTGAGATTTTGATTTCCATTTGTGACAATGCCCTAGGTATTTCAGCCGAGAATCTGCCCAATATTTTTAGTCCTAGTTTTACCACTAAGAAGATGGGGCTTGAATTTGGATTGGGACTTGGTCTGGGGATTGTAAAAAAAATTGTTCAGTCCTATGATGGTAGAATCGAGGTGGAGTCCTCAAACATAGGCAGCAGGTTCACAGTACATTTGCCAAAAAAGAAGTGCTCATGAAAGCTCCCATAATTATATGTATTGATGATCAAAGAGAGGTTTTGGCAGCTCTATATGAAGAACTGGATTCTTTGGAAGGGGTCAGGGTTCTTGATTGTGAGTCTGCTGATGAAGCATTGGAACTCATTCAAGAGCTCCAGGACAATGGGGAATGGATTGCTTTGATTGTCTGCGATCAAATCATGCCTGGAACCAAAGGGGTGCAGTTTTTGAGTTATTTGCAGACGAACCAGGTCATTCCCAATGTAAAGACGGTACTTCTGACCGGTCTGGCCACTCATGAAGATACAATCCGGGCCATTAATCAGGCCCGTGTCTCCCATTATATTGCCAAACCCTGGGACTCAGTGTATTTGAAAAAGACGGTTCGTTCGCTTTTGACAGAGTGGATTATTGAGTCTGGCCTTGATCATCAAAACTATCCCGATCTGATTGATCCTGAGACTCTTTATATGAATATCTCTGGTGACTGATTTGGTCAGACCATTTTATTTTGGGGAACAAAGGGTCATCTTTGTTGATGGCCAAACTCGGGGCTATCGGGCAGGTTTTGATCTTGAACTGAGCCACTGGGTACCAAACCAGACCCCGGTAGAGTATAAAAAGAATACTTCCACAGAAATTTGTCTCCAGTTTATTAAAAACCCGTTGCCAGAGTATGAGAATGCTCAAATTATTAATAATCATCTGGATGTGGATGGGCTGTTAAGCGTGTTTGTGCTTCAAAATCCTGAATTGGCCTTAAGGCATGAGGGAATGCTGGTTGATGCAGCCCAGGCCGGGGATTTTAATGCGGATTGTAAGCCCTCCTCAATGGAGTTTTACCTGGCCTTAAGAAAAGGTCTTGATTGCCTGAAGGTACTAGGTATTTCAAAAGAAGAAGCATTTTTTGAAGGAAACAGATTTGTTCACAGACTTTTGAATGGGCACAGAGTTTTGGAAGTGGAAGCTGATCTATTGTGGTTAAAGAATCAGTCTTTTATGTTAAAAACTCGGGTTTATCAGGGGAAAAGACTGGCGGTGTTTTATTTTCCACTGGAATTGCAGAAACGGTATCCAGATAGAGACTGTTTTGTGATTCCTAGTTTTGATTGTGGAGTTGTGCGAAGGGAGCTGTTGCCCAGGTATTTGCGAAATCGCGAGGATTTAGAGAGATTTAAGTTAATGGCCTGGGATTTAGAAGATGGGATTTGTTATCAGCTACTGGTTCCCGAATACAGCTGGGCGGAAACCCCAGATTATTACAACCTGCCGGGGAAACAAAGTCTTGGGGTCAACCGTTTTTCTTTTGATACAGGACAACTACAAGAGGCATTTCAAAGACTACAAGAAATAGAACAAAATTCTGGCTTCTGGAGCATTAATTCTGAAATTCAGCCATTTTCTGGCACTGAGGATCTAAAATTCCCGGCTTTTGCTGGTTTTTTGAATGGTTCTAGTCTTACTCCTAGCTCCATATCCTTAGATCAGGTCCTTGATGTATTGACAGGATGGGAAACTTCCCTATGATGTTGTCATGAGGTTTTTGTTTTCTTTTGTTGCCTGGCTATCTGTTTCTGTCACAAACTGTACAGAAGTGCATCTGATTGAGCCAGTGGAGTTTGGCACTGTATTTGATTCTACAGCTGCTGCATCCGTAGTACGACCGCCTCAGCTTCAGGCCCGATTTCATAAATCGCCAGGAATACGACAGGTCTTTGAACTGCCTGATGATCCAATGCTTTCTTTACAGTGGTATCTGTATAACTACGGACAGTTAAACGAAAAGGGAGTTAAGGGAATCCCCGGTGCTGACATCGGTCTTTTTCCAGCTCTTTCCATTTATTCTCCTAAACGGGAAATTATTATTGCCGTTATTGACTCCGGCATTGATTTGACCCATGAAGATGTGGATTCTACTGTGTTGTGGACCAATCCCCATGAAATTTCTGGAAACGGAATTGATGATGATAACAATGGATATATCGATGATATTCATGGGATCAATTTCACTCACACGGTTCACGATGTGCAGGACAGGCATTACCACGGAACCCATGTTACTGCCCTTTTAAGTTCTATCAGGGGCAATGGTATTGGCATTTCTGGGGCCACACCCTCAATCAAGATTATGCCAATTGTAATTTTTGGGCTTGGCAGTACAGCCACTAGAGATCAGATTGCTCTAGGAATTCGTTATGCCTGCGATCACGGAGCACAGATACTCTCAAACTCCTGGGGCAGTAAATACGACAATGCCAATCTTAAAGAGGCTATTGAGTATTGCCATAAAAAAGGGGTTTTGTTTGTAAATGCCTCTGGAAACAGTCGTGAAAATGTGGATGTTGAACCACAATTTCCCACAAATTATCAGGTTCCTAATCAGATTGTAGTTGGCGCAACTGACAATCGGGATCGTTCGGCCATTTTTTCTAACTATGGGGAACAGGTTGATATTGCTGCTCCTGGAGATATGGTTTTGTCGCTTATGCCCAAAAACAATTACCGTGCCCTTTCTGGCACTTCTCAGGCCACACCTCTAGTTGCTGGTGCTTTGGCCATGTTATGGGCCCATGAGCCTCATTTAACTCACATGGAAGTTAAGGCAAGACTTCTAAATACATCGGATCAATTTTTGGCCTTGTCTCGTTGGGTTCGCAGTTCTGCACGGCTTAATATGTATAACCTTCTCAGTGGTCGCGAAGGAAGACGGTTGCCGGAAGTACCAAAGGGTGAGATAAAAAAGCGGGCATTTGGTCTTGAGAGTCGGCACCCATATTCCATGAACCATCATAATGTCTGGAAATTCACATTTGATGGGGCTAAGGCCATAAGATTACACTTTAAACGCTTTGAATTGGATACATACGGGGATTTTTTGGAGATCCGCGATGCACAAGCTCAGGTAGCAGATCGACTAAACGGGGATTTGGGCCAAAACTTCTATTCACAATGGATTTCTGGTGATGTTGTCGAAATCGAGTTTTTTACTGACAAATCCCTGCAACTCTGGGGATTTGAAATTGATCATATTGAAGTAATCTCAGCCTCAAACCCTTAATTGTGGGTGCGGAATGAGAGATTGACTACTCTTTTATACCTAATGTCACTACTTCAAGACATGGTATAATTTTTTTCCATGAAAAAGTTCTTCAACACAGCCGGTCCCAATGTGCCAAGACTTCACTATACAGTCTGGAGAGAAGACGGGGCTAAGCCAATCCTTGAACTGATTGAACAGGAAAAATACTTCACCCATCATGCTCCTAGGCAAAGTGGCAAGACCACTCTTTTGCAGGAGCTCTGCAAAAAACTGAATCGGGAAGGGAAGTATTTGGCCCTAAACATCACGGTTGAAAGTGCTCAGGCGGCCAGAGACAATGTACTTGAGGCCAACCGGGTGGTGTTACATGCTTTAAAAGCTAGTTTGGAAGCACAAGGGATAACCGCCCCTGAAATTGAGTCCTATTTCCCAGACAAAAATTCAGTAGAACTTTATTTAAAGAAGCTCTGTGAGAAAAGCCCTAAGCCAGTAATCTTAATCATCGATGAAATCGATTCCATGGCCGGAGAATCCTTGATTGCCCTCTTGCGGCAGCTTCGGGCCGGATACGCCCTAAGACCAGGGAGCTTTCCCCAATCCATTATCCTAAACGGGGTTCGGGATCTGAAGGATTACCGTATTTATTCCTCAAAAGAAGATACCTGGCTCACGGGCGGCTCCTGTTTTAACATCAAGGCCGCATCTGTAAGACTTGGAAACTTCACTCTGGAAAATGTCAGAGATTTGTTTTTCCAGCATGAGACTGAACATAATCAGAAACTGGCCCCCGGACTGGTAGAAACAATCTATGAACTGACTCAAGGTCAGCCCTGGCTATGTAATGCTTTGGGCGAACAGATGTGCCACAAGCTCTTCCCGAGGGAACCAGTTCTTACTGAACACCATCTTCACGAAGCCAAAGAAGCATTGATTCTTTCTCGTGCCACCCATATTGATCAACTCTATTACCGTCTGGAAGATCCGCGCATTCGTCAGATTGTGATTCCCATGCTAAAAGGGGAAGAATCCTTTAATTTTCCGGCTGAAGATATTGAATACGCTAAAGATTTGGGGCTTTTACACCCAGATTCCAAAACCTTAAGAATTGCCAATCCTCTCTATAAAGAAATCTTGCCTAGGGAAATGACCTACACTATCCAACAGAGTTTCACCGAAGAGCCGGAGTGGTATAAAAACCCTAACGGAACCCTAAACTACCAAAAACTCATGGATAGGTTTGTGGAGTTCTGGCGCGAGCACGGGCATAAGGAATTCTACGATTTGGAAATCACCCCCCATACTTTATTTATGGCCTGGCTGCAACGCTTAGTCAATGGTGGAAGCACAATCCTCAGAGAATACGCTTTGGGCCGAAAACGCCTGGACATACTGGTCACATTCGCCGGAGAACGATTTGTCTCAGAAATCAAGTTGTATCGCGGTGAAAAAACCCTTTCTGATGGACTCAATCAGATTTGTGAATACCTGGATCAGATTGGCTTGTCTGAAGGGTATCTGATGATTTTTCAGAAGAATCTGGCTACGGACGAGGATTCAAGATATAGGGTGGAAGCTATGGAGCATTTGAGTAAGAGGGTTTTTGTATACTGGCTGTAAAGAGGACCTATCTTGCCATTCACTATATTCTAGTATAAGATATACCCCCATGAGGTATATTTACATTGCATTATTCTGGTTTTTAGTGGAAATCGCCTCCGCAAAAGAGCCTTTGTTTGAGTTTTACGAGGCAATGAAAAAACATCCCGATTTTCTTTCGCTTAAAATCAGGCATGAGAGATGGGAGCTGGAGCACTTAAATACTGGACTTCTGCCGGAACCAAAAATACAGGCGGATCTTTCACTGACCTCTTTGCGCGAAGGAAAAACTCTCAAACCTGTTGTAGGCATCATGCAGATGATTCCCTCAAGGGCAGGTCGTCTATTTGCCAAAAAGGCAAAAAGCGCAGAAGGGCAAATCATTGAGCTGGAGGGTGATGTTTTGCTCCGACAGTATCTTACAAAAGCCCTGTTGGCATGGCTTGATATGGAGTTAATCCAAAGAACGGAAAATCTGACAATTCAGGATCTGAATCTGATTGATTTTGCTGAGAATACTATTTCAGCTCATTTCAAACATCATGACTTCACCCTCGCAAGCATTCTGCGTCTCAAATCTCAAAGGGCAGAGCTTGACACCAGACTAAAAAATCTAAAACTTGAAAAAACAATTGCCCTGGCCGCTTTAAAGCAAATTTTTCTCAACGAACACCCCCTAATGTCCTTTCCTGATGAACCAGAAGCAATCCCTGAGGGTAAGCTTGAAGACCATCCAAAAGTGAAACTTCTGGATGCCAAAATTCGGCTTTCCGATAGAAGAACAGACCTTTTTAAGGTAGCAGGAAATCCTGATATTGAGGCTGGAATTGAATACGATCCGCAGGGAATGAGCGGAGTCATGGGCCAGAACTCATCAGAACTGATGTTAATGGTTGGCATGCAGCTAAAATTTGATAGATCCCGTTATCACAGGAATACCGAAATTCAGAGAAAAACCAGCCTTAGCTTAAAGGAAGACTTAAACTCTTACTTACTTCTTAGCCGGCAAAAAGAAATCGAGTGGAAATCTCGATTTCAAATCGCAGAAAATCAGCTGACAAACTTCAAAAAAACGATAATTCCTAATCTAAAACAAGCCTTGGAATCCAAAAGAGCAGGATACCGAAGCAACCCAGAACGAGATACCGAGGAACTGATACAGATTTTAAGAGAACTCCTCCTGGCTCGCTATCAGGAACTTATTGCCTATAAAAATGCCTGGAGCAGCATCATTCAATTAACCGATCTTTATGATCAGAAGCCAGGGTTTTTATGATCACTCAATCCATCTTTTTACTGTTTTTTACCCTACTATCTGCATTTGGCAATGAGGCCCCCCATACGCCTGAGACAGTCTGGACCTGCTCCATGCACCCTCAGATTCGGATGCCTGACAATAAGGATAAATGCCCTATTTGCCACATGGATCTGATACCACTGAATCAATCACTGCAATTGGGCAAACAATTCATGACACTAAATCCTGCCCTCCAGTCCCGTATTCGTACAGAAGCTGTTTCGTTTGGCACAGTAACTGCCCTGCGCCATCTAAGGGCAAAAATTGTCCCGAAGGACTCCATGCTATTTGTACACGCGATAAAATCTGCGGGTAGAATTGAAAATTTACAAATCAGTCGTGCCGGAAGTATGGTGGAAACTGGTGACTTCCTGTACCACCTCTATTCCCCAGCACTGATCACTGCCCAAAGTGATTATCTTGAAGCCCAAAAACTCCAGGGTGAGTTTGGGGAAAAACAAAAAAAAGACAGTGAAACCAGGCTCATCTGGCTTGGGTTTCCCAAATCTGAACTGATTCCCTTAATACAAAAAAATCATCCTCTGGAGTTGGTGCCAATTTATGCTGAACTCAGTGGTATTGTAATGGAAGTTCATCAGAAAAGTGGAGCATCGGGCCAACTTGGTGCTCCAGTTTTGACTATCCTTAAAGACTCAAAAACTCAGGTGGAAACCTACCTGGGGGAAAGGGATTTTGTTGAGCTTGAAGGAGTAAAACAGGCAAACTTTTTACCCTTTGGGCAGGCCAGGGAGATTCCAGTAAATAACCCTGTTGTCGAAAAAATTGCACTAGGCCCAAGCTCAACTTTTCGGCAGATTTGGGAGCTTCCGGAGTCAGAACCTGTTTCATTGGAGGGCCACCTTATTGTGAAGCTCGAATCAAAGCCCGGTCTGTCGATTTCTAATACTTCCCTCCTATTTGCCGGGACTCAGGCCCTGGTATATGAGGTTTTAGACAATCTAATTGAAGCTAAAATGGTCAAAATTCTCTTTCATGGGGAAACAAGAAGTATTGTTTCTGGCAATATCACTACTAGTTCAATACTAGTTTCTGATGGAGCCTTTGTGATTGACTCGGAGTTTCAGATCCAGGGAAAAATCTCTTTGATATCCAGTATCAATTCCCATCGTTTTGGGATGAACTCCCGCATCAGTCCAGAAAAAATTCTTTCCAAAGAAGAAAAGGAATTCAAGGAATCCGCCATTCATCTGTTGCCTGAGTACCTCAATTTATGGGAATCGCTGCATAATGATGATTTATCACAATCCAGGCATAATCTTGAAAACACTTTAAAACATCTGAAGTCTATGACCGGTGAACATGCCAGGCATTTGAGTCTGTCTCTAACAGACACGGAACAAACCCTGGAGACAATCAGGGCCCGGTTTTATCTATTTTCCGAGTGGATGGTCAGGGCATTTAAAATGGGGTTATTTAAGGGACATAAGATCTCGCTGGCCTTTTGTCCAATGGCAGGAAAGGATGGATCCTACTGGCTACAAAAGGGGGGTACTCTTTTAAACCCCTATTACGGTTCATCTATGCTGCATTGTGGAAATTTTGAGGAGGTTTCGGATTGAAATCCCTTCACAGCATTCTAATTACGAATCCAGTTTTTTCCCTGTTACTGGTTGGCTTGATTCTAGCGGGTGGTCTGGCAACAAGTCCTCTTTCCCCTGAGTTTTTACCAGATTCCATCAAATCCCCTATTCCTGTTGATGCCATTCCCAATCTAGGAGAAAATCAGCAGATTGTCTTTTCTGTCTGGGAGGGTCAGTCACCTGAAGATGTAGAAGACCAGGTTACATATCCCCTCTCCTCTCAACTCATGGGGATTGATGGGGTAAAAACCGTTCGTACAACTTCGATGTTTGGTTTCAGCACCATCTATCTGATATTTCAGGAGACAAAATCCTTTGCTGAGGCCAGAGCAAAAATCCTCGAAAAACTTTCCTCTTTACCTCAAAATCTGATTCCGGCCGGTGTAAAACCGGCTTTAGGCCCAGATGCCACGGCCTTAGGCCAGGTTTATCAATATGCCATCCGTGTAAAAGGAGATCACGGACCAATCCCATTTTCCCTCCAGGAGATCAGCCGACTTCAGGAGTTTCAGATCCGCTATGAATTACTGGCTGTGGAAGGTGTCTCTGAGGTATCCAGTATTGGAGTACGAAAGGGAGAGTATCAGGTAACGGCAGATCCTTTGCGTATGCAAAAGTATCAGATCAGCCTGATTGAACTTCAAAAAGCCCTGTCTCAAGTGGGGAAAAATATCTCAGCCCGAACCCTGGAATACAATGGGGTTGAATATTTTGTGCGCGGGGTTGGGCAGGCAATTTCATTGGAAGATATAAAAAATACCCTGGTAAAAATGGTGAACCGTCAGCCCATTTTCATCTCCGATCTAGCCTCCGTCCAGATTGTCCCGGAAGCGATCCGAGGATATCTTGATTGGAATGGAGAACAGACTATCGGAGGAATAGTCACCATAAGGCATGATGCAAACCCACTGGAAACCTTAAAAAAAGTTCATAAAAGGGTTGAGGAAATCAATCAGAATCTACCTGAAAAAAATGGGTTCCGTCTTCAGATCGAACCATTTTATGATAGAGCACCAGTTATTGAAGAAACCATTCAAACCCTAAATTCAGCCCTAAGAGATGCCTGTCTTATTACAGCCCTGGTGATCCTGATTCTTATGAAAAGCCTGGCAGCAGGAATACTGGTCGCCATGGTTTTGCCCCTTGGAATTCTGGCTACTTATACGGGAATGTATTTTCTGGGAATTGAGGCCAACATAGTTGCCTTATCAGGAATTGCTATTGCAATTGGGGTCATGGCTGATGTTGGTATTGTACTTGTGGAGTCGATCGCAAAACAGATGAAGACCCAAAATGACCCTGTAGCAGCAGCCATTCAGGGCTCCACTTCTGTCACCTTGCCCCTAATGATTGCCGTGAGTACAACACTTTTATCCTTTCTACCTGTTTTTTTTCTGACAGATGCAGAAGGGAAACTATTTCGCCCCCTGGCTGCAACAAAAACCCTCACAATTCTTTTGGCCTTACTGACAGTAATTCTGATTCTTCCTAGCCTGTCCCGCTTTCTGCTTAATCCTCGATTTGAAAAGTGGAGCCAGATTCTAATCTGGCCAACGGTTGTTTTACTTGGGGTTTTATTATCTCTGGCCTGGTCACCGGCTGGGGAAAATGCTGGGATTTTGAAAAACTTTTTGCATACAGCCCTCAGCGTAGGGGGGCTATTACTTATATTGTCCCTGTTTGAAAAAAGTTATGCAAAACTGTTGAGTCTATTTCTAAAATATAAATCCCTGTTTCTAATTCCGTCTGGCATGATCGTGGTCAGTGGCTTTGTATTCTGGTTTGGGGCAGGTTTTTTTCTGTCATTTTTTCCAGAATCCTTACAATCCAGCAGTTTGGCACAATGGTTGATCAAAAAGGTGCCTGCCCGAGGTACAGAGTTTATGCCAGTACTCAAAGAGGGATCGTTTCTTTATATGCCAACAACCATGCCCCATGCTTCCAGCGAGTTTATTCGCAATGTATTAAGTGCACTTGATTCAGCCATTGCCTCAATCCCCGAGGTGGAAGTAGCGGCGGGTAAAGCCGGAAGAGCAGACACAGCACTGGATCCTGCCCCCTTATCCATGATTGAGACCATCGTAAAAATCAAACCTGAGTTTTCTGTGGAACCTGATGGAAACAGGATTAGAAACTGGCGTGACTCTATCCTCACCGAAAGAGATATCTGGGATGAAATTGTCAATGTGGCCCAGATTCCCGGCCTGACCTCAGCCCCCCGTCTGCAACCCATTGAGGGAAGAATTGTCATGCTTCAAAGTGGTATCAGAGCATCCATGGCAGTTCGTCTGCGTGGTTCTGATCTTTTGCAGATGGAAAGTCTCGGTATGGGCATAGCCGAAATTTTACAAGCAACCGAAGGGATCAGAGCATCTTCAGTATTTGCTGACCGAGCCGTTGGCAAGGCCTATCTTGAAATTCACTGGAAACGCGAGGCACTGGCTCTTATTGGCCTCAGGGTCGAAGATGCACAAAACCTCTGGGCCACAGCCTTGGCTGGAAGGAAAGTTTCTGAAGTAATCCAGGGCAGAGAACGCTTTGATATTACCCTAAGATATGGAAAGCTATTCAGAAACGCCCCACAGGATCTGGAAATTATGCCCATAGTACTGCCTGATGGAAAAAGTATCCGGCTGTCAGAAATTGCCGATATTTCAATTCGTAAAGGCCCAATGGAAATTAAGGGAGAGAACTCAAGACTGGTAACTTATGTTCTGTTTGATCGGGAAGAACACCTATCCGATGGAGAGGCAGTAACCAGGGCATCTAAGGCAATTCGGTCTCATATTCAAGCTGGCTCATTAAAGATTCCGGCCCACATTTCCTGGGATTTTGCCGGAGATTATGAAAATCAGATCCGGGCCAATCAAAGACTCTTAGTCGTCATCCCCATAGCTTTGTCAGTAATTTTTATTGTTTTGTCTTTGATGTTTGGCACCATGATTCAGACCTTAATTCTTTTTTCCTCCGTATTGGTGGCATTTTCCGGAGGATTTTTTATGCTTTATCTATTGGATACAAATCTCTCAGTTGCTGTATGGGTTGGATTTTTAGCTCTCTTTGGGATTGCGACTGATGATGGGGTTCTAATTTCATCCTATCTTAAGGAGGAGTGGCAGAAAAACCGCCCAAAAACCATTGAAGAAATTCGTTTTTCAGTCCTTGAGGCTGGAAAAAGAAGAATTCGGGCCTGTTTAATGACTACTGCTACAACGCTTCTAGCCT
The DNA here is from genome assembly GCA_019454875.1 of Candidatus Cloacimonadota bacterium. Classification (GTDB taxonomy): domain Bacteria; phylum Muiribacteriota; class UBA6191; order UBA6191; family UBA6191; genus UBA6191. Next base: position 29,109 of record JACFNL010000036.1, read on the forward strand.
TAATCCCGATTTTTGCCAGTACTGGCAGGGGCTCAGAAATTATGCAGCCTATGGCAATCCCAATCTTTGGTGGAATGTCTCTTGCCTTAATCACCCTGTTTATGGTCCCCATATTGTTCTGTTTGCTGGAAGAATGGAAATCAACTCTAAAAGGAGCCTCAAATGCGTAATCTAGTTTTTGTTTTGTTAACTTCTATGTTCTTAAATTCCTCCATAATGGCCCAAAAACTCACTGAAACCCTGAAGGGATACTTTGCCATCCAGACCGCCTTGGCAGCAGATGAATTTGAAACAGCCAGAACCTCAGCCCAAAACCTGCTGATTTCACTTGAGGAACAGGAGAATCAGGACAAAATCTTAAATATTCTTAATGATTACATAAAAGCTGAACAGATTGCCGATGCCAGGGTCAGTTTTTATGATCTGAGCCAAGCCCTGATCTCTCTTTTAAAAGAAGAATCCCCAGATTCTTATGAGAACATTTTTCTGGCCCATTGTCCGATGGCCAGAAAAGGCAAAGGTGCATACTGGTTGCAAGATTCAAATGCCGTAGCAAACCCATATTATGGTGCATCAATGCTTCGTTGTGGTAATACAAAACCCTTTTCAAAGTAGAGTCTAACAAAACCCGTTTGTACTTTTTACCTGTTCTTTTGTGAGATCAAGGAGTAATCGAAGCATGATATAATCAGGGCATGAAAAAGTTCTTCAACACAGCCGGGGCCAATCAGCCAAGACTTCACTATACAGTCTGGCGAGAAGACGGTGTCAGACCAATTCTTGAACTGATCGAACAAGAAAAATATTTCACTCATCATGCTCCAAGGCAAAGTGGTAAAACCACATTGCTTCGGGAGCTTTGCAAAAAACTGAACGCAGAAGGCAGGTATCTGGCCATACATATCTCGGTGGAAGATGCTCAATCTGCCCGTCACGATGTTATCGAGGCTAACCATTGTGTATTAAGGGCACTAAATACAGGAATATTGTTTGATGAATCCCTAGCTTCAAGTCTACCAAAAATCGAGCAGTTTTTTGACCAAAGTAACGGTGTGCGCTCCTGCCTGGAAGGCTGGTCAAGGGTTTCAAAAAAACCCATAGTTCTAATCATTGATGAAATTGATACAATGGCTGGTGAATCTCTGATCGCCCTTCTGAGGCAGCTTCGGGCAGGATATGACC
>JACFNL010000187.1 GCA_019454875.1 Candidatus Cloacimonadota bacterium
TTCTGCAAATCAACCCATTGCAATTCCTTACAATCCTTAAATGTGAGGTACAGCATGGGTCTTTTACCCTGCTCGGCCATGGCTGCCTGGTTCTTGGAAACCTTCAAGCCATCAAATAGTTTGCGGTTTTCCACAGCATTTTCCTGATCAAAAAAGTAGCGCAGGGTGGAGAGGTTTAAGGTTTTTCCGAATCGGCGGGGGCGGGTGATTAAAAGAACCTGCACTGGATCTGCCAGAAATTCTTCAATGAGTCCGGTTTTATCCACATAGAGAAAATCTGGGGTAGTGATAATCCTCTTGAAATCGCTGTAGCCAATGGGGATCCTTTTCATGAATCTATTTTAGCATAACTACGATTTTATTAGTCCGTCTTGCCCCCCCTTAGAGGACAATGGTGGGCAAGGTAAAACAATATTATGACGGTTTGTGGGTCCTGATTTGTTTGATAATTTTTTTGTATATCTCCTTACGCTTTTTCTCGTCAAATTTCATTAGCATAGTTTGCCTATCTAACTGGTTGGCCTCTTTGCCGAGGGCCTGAACGAGTGAACTGGTGAGGTTTGTTGAAAGTAAATTCACAGTGTTTGTAAGTTGCGCGATTACAGCAGGTTCCTTGTTCGCTCGAAGGCTTTGGATTGTAGCGCGCAAATCAATAACATTCACCGAATCAATTTGTTCCTCCATTATTAGAGGGGTGCTACTTAACTCTGTCGCGCCATTCTCGTGGTAGGTGGTCACGGGAATGGTTCGCATAGAAAAACCGCATCCCGACTTGACCGATGCTGAGGAAGCTAAGATTTCGTCTACTAGAGATAGTTCTGCGGGTAAGTCCTTACCAGTCTGTATAACTTGATGCAGGAAACTAAAGAACTTAGCTGTTTTGGTGGCGTCGAGTATAACTAAATCATAAGTTTTGGCTGAATCTAGTTCTTCTTTATTAGCTGTTAAGTTCGGTCGTATTACGATTCCCTTGGCATTCAACCCACCCAAGTCCTTTACCCTGGTATTGATGGTAGTGAGCTGATCTGACAGCTTTGTTTCTGACTGCCTGCCCATTAGTTTCAAATCAAATAGCCATAATCTCTTGTTGAAATTTAGAATAATATCATTCTCTCTGATAGTGTTTCCGGTGACTTTAATGTCCTTAACATTCATACAGACTTGCCCGACTCCCATGGCGACAATCCCAGAGGCCACAAAACGCTCAAATTGGAAGCCGTTGTCTGAGTTGGTGTAACCACACTGCTGAAAAGCCAGATTCCATTGATACTGATTTTCTACAAGTTTTTTCGAGAGTTCTGTTAAACCGAGGTAAGGTGCCGGTTCACCAATGACATCTACATCAGCCCGCACTCTACTGTGCATTTTCAATAGTGTGAGTGGGTTGATTTCATCTGTATTCACAGGCAGTTCGAAGTCGGAACCTGAGACATGACCGTTTTGGATGTGAATCTGATAATATCCTCCCGTTCCAATCTCCCGGTAGATACAATCACCTTCGATTGTGTTAGCGCACTCCAATAGACCAGCAAAGATCAGCTTGTTTCCACCCGTCATATTTACCAGGGTGGGAGAGAGTAGTGTAGGGATCTCCTTCTTAACGACTTGGGATATCTCTGTAGGAGATAGTGATATCTCTATGAGTTCGATCTGTGCCTCTGGAACCATGATTCGGCAGAAATCTTCGATAACTAAAGCCGGCTTTATAGAGCGCTGCTCATCGCTTGTATGTAGTATCAATACCTGCTTAAGACTGTTGCGACAGGCATAAATGGTCTCCAGATTGGGCCACAACTGTCCACTGGCCACAACAATCATACTTTTATAGTACATAAAACCTCTAGCTCCTTCCCCAAAAACCCAATCCCGATTTTCATGATTTTTGTGGCTCCCTGAGATCGGAGTTCCTGTTCGTATTGCCTTTTTTCAATCTGGGCCATAGCTCTTTGAGCAGTGGCCTTCAAATCGGCTTCCAGGGTTGGATGATGAGTCTTTAATTCCATGACAATTCCAAAATGATCGGGATTTTTTGGAGTCATTAGAATGTCACAGCGACCCATGCCGGATTCGCGATTGGAACGGATATGCCATGTGTCAGAAAAAGAAACGATAAGACCCAGAACCAGCCCGTGATAAAACTTCTCAGGCTCGTTTCCAGATGTATCAAAATAGCTGAGGCTATCCAAAACCAGTTTTTGCATGATTAGAGAGAATTCCTCTTCATCTCCATCACGAAGGCAGGTTCTTAAGTTTTGCAGAAGGGATAAGGATTTTTTTTGGGCAAACCAGTATTGAACAGAGTCATCAAAAATTTGGGCCACCTCAGAATTAGGGATTTTCAGGTGTACAATTGCCTTGGGAACCGCTGGTGGCACTTCAATTTTTATGGCCTTCAAATAACCCGTAAAATAAAGAAAGTTCCAGAGATTGGCTGGGGAGTTTTCAATTTCCTGAAAGACAACCTGCTCCTGTAGTGGCACCGTGATGCTTTGACCGGCCATTAAATCCTCAAGGTCTTTTTTGGCATCAACCCCGGAGCGACCCAAAATTTCCTTGACCAGATCGTTTCCGCTTGTATTCATCCAGTATGGGCGAAAGACCCCTTTTTGTTCGATTAGATTCAGAATAGACCAGGGGTTATAAATCTCAGTTCCCCCAAAAACATAGCCGTTGTACCAGGATTCAATCTGAGCCTCGATAGACTGCAAATTATAGTTCTGAATCAGTTGTTTGACCTCTGGTACAGTAAACCCAAAGTGATTGGAATAGTCACTGGCTGAAACCCCACAGACTTTTAGATTATTCATGCCTGTGAACATGCTTTCTCTGGCCACTCTAAGGCAGCCGGTAATGACTCCGCGCCAGAGGTAGGGGTTATCCTTAAAGCCAGCACTGAAGAAGTTTCTGAAAAATGTAATGGCTTCATCCCAGTAACCACCAGTCCAGGCTGATTGTAAGGGGACATCGTATTCATCAATTAAAACAAGAGGGGCTACCGCATAAGCTGAACAGATATGTAAAAGGATATTTGTAATTTGCCCGTATGTAGCAGTGGCCTTCACAGTGGCTTCAATTGCCTCCACTGCGAGGTGATGATCTCTGGAAATTTGTTTTAGATGGGACTGGGCTAGTATTCCCAAAGTCTCCTGAATCATGGATTGCATGTCTGCCCA
>JACFNL010000188.1 GCA_019454875.1 Candidatus Cloacimonadota bacterium
CCTATTACGGAGATTGGGTTTTGGGAAAACCCAATGGTTATGGGGTGATTCATTTTGCCAAGGGAGATATTTACCAAGGCCAGATTGTAAATGGAGTTTTAGAGGGCGAAGGTAGTTTTCGCTTGCTGGATGGCACCATTTATAAAGGGAGTGTTAGTAAGGGACTGCCCCATGGTCACGGAAGCATTATTTTACCCAATGGCATCGTTATTGAAGCCGAATTTTTTGAAGGTGTGCCCGATGGGCCAGCCATCATCCGGGATGGTTTTGGCAATGTACTGGAGTTAGAATTTGAGGATGGGGAACCTCTAGGGGACGCTTCTTTTTTTGGGCCGGATGGTTTTTCCCTTGCGGGCTTCTTTCAAGGCGATTTTGATTCCTTTGAATTATTTGCCGTCTCTGATCGATTTGAAAATTATGCTGAGGTGCCAGAATCTGGCACTTCGTTGGAGGAAGACTCTTTATCTGAGGGATCTGGGCCTTCTGTAAGCGGTCCTCTTTATGACATTTTAAGAAAAACCCTTTCTGGTGTCAGGGCTTATGTTTATGAATCTGGATTTAACTGTGAATGGGATGGTGAGGTTCGCCTTTTTAACTCACGAGATTATCCGCATGGTTATGGGACTCTCACCTGCCCGGATGGCTTAACCTACCGTGGTTCTATTATTTCTTACAGACATGCAACCAATGGAATTTTGAGTCATGCCGATGGTTATGGACACCTTTTAGTATCAGATTCAAGAAGGACTCAGTATCGCGAAGTAATGGGCCGGTTTGTGGATGGCCAGATTTTTGGTCATGCCCGGATTGTGTTTCGTTCAGGTCTTGTATTTGAAGGCCATGTGGATACCAGAAAAATTTCCTTAAATCCTATACCAAAAAGCTGGCATAGTCCGGCAGCCAAAGATGGAAGCTATATAGGTAGTGAAGATCTTCCTCTTGGGATTTCTGGTCAGCTTTATCTTGGCCGGGTTCGGGATAGTTATCCTCATGGATTTGGATTTCTTAAAAGATACTGGGATGGCTCTTCCAATGCGTCCATAGAAAGATGCCAATATGAATCTCATATGTTTCGTCGCCATCCCAGCGATTCTGGGTACAGGCGAGCCGGGTACTGTGAAATAGAAGAAGCGGGCAATGCCCTGTTTAAAGGCTACCAATATGGCATAACCTACTCCCCGCCAGAAACTGTCCATCCTGGTCCATTGGGATACGGGGCTGACTTTAAGAATGGCAACAAGTGGCGTGAAGGTTGGTATGCCGATGGCCCTAGTTACAGGGGTTTGGAAAAACCCGCCGAGTATGATGAAGATTATTCATTTATCCCTGAAGTCTTTAGAAAAATCATAGATGAAGAAACAATCACAGACAGCCTGATAGAGATTTTTGAATCCATTGGCTTTCTGGGAGCGGCAGAAATAGCTAGTGATTTTTTTGCTCCAGCCAAAGCCCAGAAACTCCTGACCCGCTTTTTTGAAGCCCATCATTTATACCAGGAATTACAACAGGCTAGCAATTCTGAGGATGAACAGAGGATTAAGGAGAAAATTCAGGAGCTTTTAGTTGAAGCCGCGCTAGGCCGAGGCCTATCTGTTGTTGTATCCAAAGTCCAATCCAAGGGTAAGGCATTACTTAACAAGCAGTCCCCACCCCATAAAAATGGTCGTGTTAAACCTCCTCATGTCCTGGGAAAAGAAGGAGAGAAGTTTGTACGGGATAGGTATGATATTGGGCCACCTACTAAAATTACTATAAATGGCAGAGATCGTATTCCTGACGGTATATCCTTAGAAAAAAAGGTAGTCAGTGAGGTTAAAAATGTAAGGAAATTAAGCCTTACCCGTCAGCTTCGGGATTATTTGGATCATGCTGAAGCAAAGGGTATGGAGTTTCATTTGTATGTACGAACAAACACAAAGTTATCTCCTTCATTATTGAAGCTTAAAGAAGAGGGAAAAATTAAAGTTTTTGAGGTGATTGAACCATGAAAAATTCTAGAAAAGATATGACATCACTCGAACACACAAAACTACTGGAACAGAATCCTGAATGGGTTGCCATGATGGCGGAGAAGCAGAGAAAGCGTCAAGAAATAGAGACCTACTATCTTAAATTAGCAGAACCCATTTTTAAGGATTTGGAGTCTGTTGGAGTTTTTGTAAAGTCAATCGGGAATCTGGGAGCTGAGGAAGAGTCGCATAAGAAGGCAGTGCCAGTTCTAATGAAGCATCTGTTTATATATTATGACGATTGGTTGAACTCAGGCATTGCTCGAGCACTAGGTCGTATCAAAGCCACAGAGCACTGGGATATTTTGGTGGATATGTTTTGTAAAACTGACCGTTCTATTCACCCCGAATTTAAAGACGGTCTGGCCTGCGCTCTTTTTGATACGGTTACCAAAAAAACCCTGCCAGAATATATTAGCCTACTTCGCGACAAACGCCACGGAGAATCCCGCATTTTGATGGTGGGAAAACTGCGTCGTTCCAAACAGCCAGAGATCATCGCTTTGGTGGATGAGCTTTTTGAAGACCCAGATTTAAGGACTGAGATTGGTAGTTGGAAGCGGTTTAAGGGAAGGAAAATCTGTGGGTGCTTGAGTAATGAAAACACAAGACAAAGTTATTGAATCAGTGGCCATGAGGGAGGAGAGGGAAAAAAGAATTCGTGAAATGACTGAATTACGCCGCACATTGCAGCAACCTATCCTTAGGGAGCTGGAATCCGTCGGAGTTTCTGTGAAATCGCTCTGGCATCTGGGTAGTGAAGAAGACCCCCATAAAAGGTCTTTGCCTGTTTTGGTAAAACATGTTCAGATATTTTATCATGATCAAATCAATGAAGAACTGGCTCGCGCTCTTGGTAGAATCAAGGCTGTAGAATGTTGGGATTTTCTGGTCGAGTTATTTTGTAAAACCGATGGCCTAGTACATCGTAATTTTAAAGATGGTCTTGCTGTGGCCCTTTCGGATACCGCTACCAAACAGACCATGGATGAATATATTTCCTTGTTAAGGGACAAGCGGCATGGAGATTCCCGTATTCTGATGCTTCGTAAGCTCCGCAGACTAAGGCAACCAGAAATTATTGCCCTGATTGATGAATTGGCAGAAGATGAGGATTTAAAGATTGAGATTGGCAGTTGGAAGCGGAAAAGACGGTAGG
>JACFNL010000189.1 GCA_019454875.1 Candidatus Cloacimonadota bacterium
TATGAAACGACTGGTTGAGCCAACAAGTCAACGATCCTATCGTCTGGGAGATCGGCCGACTGCTGTGTCTACAAACAATGCCCATATTTTGTTTGAACTAAGAAAAGTTCTCCAAAAACCGCCGGTTATAGAGGTCTCCATACCTTCCGCAAAAGGCAAACAAGAAGGTGACAGTGAGATGCAACCTCTCATTATCCCTATGGGAAACCCCAGCCCAAAATACTCCGAGGCCACGGTCAAACAATACGAACGAAGCGAAGAAATCAAGCAGTATATTCTTAATCTGGCCAACGGCATTTGTGAATGTTGTGAACAACAAGCTCCATTTATAACCGACGACGGTAAGCCTTACCTTGAGGTTCACCACCTTCAGCCATTAGCTCTTGGCGGACCGGATACGCCTGAAAATACAGTTGCGATTTGCCCCAACTGTCATCGTGAACTGCATTTTGGACGGGATAGGGGACAGACCCTGCAAAATCTCTGTAAACGAGTGAAACGAACCAAAATGCCCACTGTGTTTTAGGATCATGAAAATGGCTCTTGCATTCTCTCAATTGGTACAACGGATTATCCACGCCGGGCTAGAGTCGGGGCTAGAGTTGCTATCTGATAGAATTCTCTACCTTCTGTTTCAACAACCGTTTTCCAAAGCTGAATTAGCCAAGTCTTTGGGGGAGCAGTCTTAGGCAGGAGATTTACTCATGACCCTTGAATCCCAAAAAATCGAATGGAAACAGTCATGGCAGGATGAATACCTGAAATGGATCTGTGGATTTGCCAATGCTCAGGGCGGGAGGATTTACATTGGTAAAGATGACCAGGGTAAAACCGTTGGCTTAGAAAATGCCAGAAAATTGCTTGAAGACCTGCCAAACAAGATTCGTGACCAACTGGGATTGATGCCTAATATCAATCTTCTGAATGAAGAGGGGAAAGATTACCTGGAACTTATCATTGAACCTTCCACCGTTCCGATTTCCCTGCGAGGCTCTTATTATTTCCGATCTGGTTCAGTCAAGCAGGAGCTAAAGGGTCAGGCATTGAATGAATTTCTCTTGAATAAAATGGGTAAAACCTGGGATCGGCTGGTAGAGGAAAAAGCCACACTAGAAGATATAGATGAGGGTTCGGTTGATTTTTTTAAAAAGGAGGCCGCTTCTGCTGGCCGTTTGCCAGATATTGCAGTTCTTTCCACCGAAGACCTTTTAAAAAAGTTGCGTTTGCTTACTAGAGAAGGCTTGACCAATGCTGCTTTAGTGCTCTTTGGCAAAGATCCTGGTGAGTTTTACCCCAATCTGTTTGTGAAGATAGGACGATTTGGTGAAAGCGTTGCTGATATGCGCTTTCAAGAGGTATGTGAAGGTAATCTGTTCCGAATGCTTCGTGATGTCATGGAGCAGTTGGAAAAAAAGTTTCTGGTCAAACCCGTACGCTTTGAGGGGCTGCGTCGCATAGAAGAATTGGAGTACCCTGTTCCAGCTTTACGGGAAATGTTGCTCAATGCTTTGGTGCATCGAAACTATATGGGAAGCATGACTCAATTAAAAGTATTGGATGATCGGATTTCTCTTTGGAATGCAGGCACTTTGCCGGTTGAGTTGACTGTTGACAAGCTTTTTCATGTCCATGAGTCAATACCCAGAAACCCACTGATTGCCGAAGTTTGTTATCGGGCTGGTTATATTGATTCCTGGGGCCGAGGCATTGAGAAAATTATTGAAACTTGTAAAAATGCTGGCCTGCCCGATCCAATCATAGAGGAAAGAAACGGCGGAATCGCTGTTGAACTGCTCAAAACACCTGTTTCTGACCCAGATGATACGGAGCGATGTCGGAACGATGTCGGAACGATGTCGGAAAGAATTCGGAACGATGTCGGAAGCGAAACTGCGCTAGTTTTTGAAATAATTTGCCAGCAGCCTGAGTGTACTACCGATCAGATTGCCAAGAAAATGGGCAAAGCTACTAGAACAATAGAAAGATATATATCCAAACTGAAAAAAGCTGGCCTCATCACAAGAAAAGGACCAAAGCTAGGTGGCTATTGGGAGATAAAGACATAGATAAAGGGAAGCGAAATGTGTACTCAGCGGGGTTCAAGGCAAAGGTTGCCCTTCTGGCACTGAGGTGAAGGTGATATGAACCGTGAAGAAGAAATAAAGACTTCCCTGACAAAACTGATTCAGGAATGGGAAAGCGAAGTCGTAGAGTTCAAGCAGGCGGGAAAGGATTATTCAACTCAAAAGATTGCAGAATAAATGCAGAATAAATGCAGAAGGAATACATAAATGCCCAAACCAAAAACACAGTTAATCAAAACTACGGAAGGTTCAGATTCAGCCAAGGGCCAATTTTTGGTTTATCAGGCTGAAGATGGCAGGCTGAAAATTGATGTTCGTCTCGAAGGAGAAACCGTCTGGTTAACCCAAGCCATGATGGCGGAACTCTTTCAAACAACGCAGCAAAATATCAGTCAGCATGTTTTAAACATCTATGAGGAAGGCGAACTTGCTCCAGAATCAACTCACAAGAAATTCTTGTCAGTTCGACACGAAGGCAACCGTGAGGTCAAACGCGTATTGGACTATTACAACCTCGATATGATCATTTCGGTGGGATATCGGGTTAAAAGCCATGTGGCGACCCGCTTTCGTATCTGGGCAACCCAGCAACTGACTGAGTTTATCAAAAAGGGCTTTTTACTGGATGATGACCGGCTCAAGAACCCGGATCTGCCTTTTGACAATTTTGAAGAACTGGAACGGCGGATTCAGAATAAAATGCACTGGGCAATCACTGGAAAAACTGCGGCAGAAATCATTCATTCCGCCCTAAATAATTTGGTTGAACAGTATCTGATTTTTGCTCAGGGTCAGGCCATGCGCCGCATTCCCATGCACATGCAGGACTGGATTAAGAAACTGGATGGATTTTTAAATATCAATGACAGAGATATTCTCAATCATGCTGGTAAGATTTCCCATGAAATAGCTAAACAACTGGCCGAAGGCGAGTATGAGAAGTACCAGGCCACCCGACTACAGAATATGACAGAAGCTGAGAGCGATTTTGAGCAGGCCATAAAACAAATTGAGGTTTCCAAGCCCAAGAGTGGTACAAATGGTAGCTAGACCAAATCAGGGCTTATTCAAATTATGCTAAACT
>JACFNL010000037.1 GCA_019454875.1 Candidatus Cloacimonadota bacterium
GATCTTTTCGTTCCAGGGTTTCATTGGCTGCCACTTCAATCACCTGAGTCAAATTCTCTAGCCTGACAGTGCTACGATTTCTTCTACCTTTGTTATATACTCCCCCCTATGTCATATTCTCGTCCAATTGTTCGCCTTCTGTCCCAAACTGTCAGACCATTTGCCGATGTGGTGTCTTCGGCCCGAACCTGTTATTCGGGCAAGGGCATAGTATTACCCTCGGATGTAAAAGAAGCTATGGCTAGTGAGCCGGAAGCCAGTGACAGATATCACGGGATTCTTTCGTCGATTTATCAGGCTGGTCATCACACGACATTTCAGCATTCCTATCTGCATTTTGCGATTGAGAATGTGTCGAGGCAGGCTATCTGGAGTTTTTTGCATTCTCATACCTTTTACAATTCAGAGCAGGTGTCGCAAAGGTATGTAAAGGTTAAGAAGGATCAGTTTTTTGTGCCTCAGGGCTTGAATCAGGCCCAATTGGACTGCCTGCAAGACTGTTATGAGTTTCAGATCAAGGCTTATCATGAATTGGGGAAAATGCTGGTTCCGGTGACGGAGGCTGAGTATCTGAAGCGGTTTAAGTCAAGACGGGGCAGTAAAAGGGCCGAAAAAGATATTCAGAAAAAATGCCAGGAGATTGCCCGTTATGTATTGCCTTTAGGGACTACGGCTTATCTTCATCATACAGTGGCTTTTTTGACTGTACTTCGTTATATACGGCTGTGTCAGATGCCGGATGTGCCTATGGAGCAAAAGCTTCTGGCAGAAGCCATGCTTGAAAGTATTCGTGAGCTGGATCCGGAAGTGGAACGGTTTGTGCAAATGCCTTTGGAACCGGATGATATTTTTGAAAATCAGCTTTTGTCATCGGTTGGTTGCAACACCAGTAGAGCCTTGGCATTTCAAAGACAGTTTGATGAGGATTTAGGTGGCAGAGTCTCTTTGCTTGTGGATTATAAGGTGAATCAGAGCGCATCTTTGGCCCAATCCATTCGGGATGTGATGGGGTTGTTGCCAGGCGAGGGCCCTACGGATTCAGAGCTGATTCGCAAGGTGTTGAGTTCTGAGTCCAATCCATACCTGGCTGAGTCATTAAATCTGGGAACCCATAGCAAACTGATGCGAACCCTGATGCATGCGTCTTACACATTCCGGAAAAAGATATCCCATGCAGCAGATTCTCAGGATCAGAGACATAGAATGACCCCTGGTTCCCGTCCTTTGCTTGAGACACATTTTAGTGGAGAACCCGATTATATTGTACCTCTGATCGTGAATCAGGATGAAGCATTGCTCCCAAGGTATAAGGAGATACAGAATCAGATATGGGAAAGGGTGAACGAGGGAATTAAGCTTGGTATGAGCTATGAACAGTTTTCCTATATGCTGCCTAATTCTTTGTCAGTGCGATTTGTGGAGAGTGGGGATCTTTTGGCCCTAAAGCATAAGATGAATATGCGGCTTTGTTACAATGCTCAGGAGGAAATCTGGCAGGCCAGTCTTGAAGAAGCCTTACAGATTTCCGAAGTACATCCTGAGATTGGAGTTCACCTGCTACCGCCCTGTTCCGTAAGACATCTTGGTGGACAAAAACCCATCTGCCCTGAAGGGGAGAGATTTTGTGGTGTTCCTGTCTGGAAATTGACCCGCGAACAGTATCAGCGGAGTATATGAGGTAACTGATGTCTGAATATGTACAGAAGGTACGGCAGGCTCCTAACGCCAAAGAAAAAGGGGAATTGCTGCAAAAGATGCTGCCTACCATGAAGGCTGATTCTTTGGAGGAATATTCGCTTCTGGTTGCCTGTGCCAATGGAGAACTAGGAGCTGAACTGAAGGGGTTTGGCACCAAGTGTCTTGATTATGCGGACAAAAAATTTCCGCAGATGAAAAAACAGATTGTTGAGGCTAAACAGGCAAAACTTGATCAACTAGTAAAACCAAAAACGGATAATCCCGAATCCCGTCTCTGTCAGTTCTGTTTGATGAAAATTCCCTATGAGGCCTTGAAGTGCTACCACTGTGCCGAGTTTGTCACTGTGGAAATTATTGAGGAAGTCAAAAACACTTATCCCGTGTCGGCCGTGGATATATTCTCCAAGGCCAAGCAATTAGGGGCAGCGGATATCCATTTAAGTGTAGGTTATCACCCTATCTTTCGTATTTCTGGAGATATGCGGCACATGATGGATATGCCAATTCTTAAGGATACGGATACACTTTCTTTGGCATATCAGGTATTAAGTGATGATTCCAAGCGGATTTTTCAATCCAATAAGGAAGTGGATCAGGCCTTTGATATCCCTGGGATCTGCCGGATCCGCTTGAATGTGGCTCAGGAAAGGCTTGGTACAGCCCTGGTGGCCAGGATTTTACCATCTACCGTTCTTAGCATGGATGATCTGAAGTTTTCGAGCAAGGATGTTTTTATCAAGCTTTGTATGGAAGTAAATGGTCTGATTGTAGTGACCGGGCCTACGGGCAGTGGTAAATCAACCACACTAGCAGCCATGATTGATTACATCAACACCTACCGCAGCGAGCATATCATCACGGTTGAGGATCCAATCGAGTTTGTGCATGCACCTAAAAAATCCAAGATTATGCAAAGGGAGCTTCGTACCAATACCAAGTCCTTTAAAAATGCTCTTAAATCGGCATTAAGGCAGGATCCGGATATTATGCTTGTAGGCGAGATGCGCGATCTGGAAACTACCGAGTTGGGATTGGAGGCGGCGGAAACCGGACACTTGGTCTTTGGTACCCTGCATACAAACTCGGCCGCAAAAACTGTGGATCGTATTATCAACATGTTTCCAGCCGAAGATCAGGCCAAGGTTCGTACAACCCTGTCAGAAAACCTCAAGGGAATTATTGCCCAGCAGCTCATCAGAAAGGTTGGGGGGGGCAGAGTGGCAGCCCAGGAAATCATGCTTCGTTCTTTGGCAATTGCAGCCCTGATTCGTGATGGTAAAACCTATCAGATCAATGAATATATTTCTACGGCCAAACATATGGGTATGCAGACTATGGATGACACGATCAAACGCTTTTTGGAACAGGGTTTGATTACCAAGGAAGATGCTTATCGTTACGCCATTAACAAGGCTGAGTTTGCTTATTCAGATGATCAGAAAAAACTTCTGAAAGATGATAAGAAAAAATGATAGCACTTGTGCAAAGGGTTACTGAGGCCAGTGTATCAGTAGGTGAAAGAGTCACAGGCAGTATAAACAGAGGATTTTTGATTCTTCTAGGAGTGTCAAGGGATGATACGGATGAAGATTTGAACTGGGTGGTGTCAAAAATTGCTGGTCTTCGGGTTTTTTCAGATGAAGCCGGGCAGATGAATCTGAGTTTATCTTCCGTTTCCGGTGAGGTGCTTTTAGTGTCTCAGTTTACTTTGATGGCTGATTGTAAAAAAGGAAATCGCCCTTCATTTCATCTGGCAGCCGATCCAGAAATGGCAAAAAATTATTATGAAAAGGCTATTTTTGGGTTACAGTCTATGGGAATTGCTGTGAAGACGGGTGAATTTGGGGCCTTTATGCAGGTAAAACTTGTCAATGATGGCCCTGTGACCATTACACTGGATTCCAGGGACAGGGGAAAAAGGCCGGTATGAGTGTCAAACAACTGATTCGCTGTAATACAACGACATTAAATGACAAATATCTGGTTTTAGAGGAACTTCGCTGCATCCCATATGGCACGGAATATTTTGTGCGCTCTATTTTTGATAACGCCGTGTTTGTGGCCCGGGTTTTTCATGACTATGGACTTCGTTCTGAAGAGGAATATGCCAGTCTTGAAGACCAGTTTTTTAAGGTCAGGGAACTGGAAACGGATAGAATTCAAAAACCTGTAGAACTGTTTAAGTATCTATTAAGTGGTCAGGAATTTATGTTTCCTGTACTGATACTTTCCTATCCGGTGGGCCAGTCACTAAGGTCTTTGATGAAGAGTCAGGAATATGGGATTCTTTCTGAAAATCTGGCAGGAAAAATAGGGTTTCAGGTTGCAGAACAGCTTGAACTGGTGCATAAGGCATCATTGGTTCATGGGAATCTGTCTTTGGATTCCGTGTACTGGGACATGGAGAATGAAGCTGTTTGTCTGGTAAGGGTTCCCTGTCTTACCTCCCTGGAAGGCCCAGTATTTAATGCCGAATCAGAACAGAAGTATTTTACTCCCCATGAGGTATGGGAAGGTGGGGATTTAAACACTGCCAGCGATATTTATGCTTTTGGCTGTTTGATGCACGAGGTTTTGGAAGGGGGACCCCCCTATCTGGGAGAAGATCAAAAGGTGGAGCATTTGTATGCCGACTGCCCTGGATTAAGTGGCATATCCGGCTCCATGAATTCCCTGATTTTAGCCTGTCTTAATAAAAAGCCACAAAGCAGGCCCAAAAGCTTTTTGCTTGTAAGTAAAAAACTCAAGTCCTACCAGAAATCTAAAATTGACAAAAACCCGGCCAAAAAGGGCATGGGCTCAGGTCTGATATTGATTCTGTTACTGGCCTCCTTAGCTGGTGGTGGGTGGTATGCCTATGAGGAGTTTGTAGAAAAGCCCAAAAAACGCAAGCTTCAGGAGAGGATGGCAAAAACTCCCCCGGTAAAGCCTGAAACGGCTGTGGTGGAAGAAACTGTTTCTCCAGTTCCCGAGGTAGAAGCTTTGGATATTCCTAATATGGTCTTTTATAAGGGTGGTCAGTTTCAGATGGGATCACAGAAAGGGTTTGCCGATGCCTCATATGTGCATCCGGTGAAACTAAGCCCATTTTATCTGGATAAAACGGAAGTTACTCATGAAGAATATCTGGCCTTTGTGAACTCAGGAATGGCTTTACCCCCAGAAACCAAAAACCCTAAATTTTCCCTGTGGCAAGGTTCAGTACCCCTGCCGACCGTTCTTCGCCAGCCTGTGATTCAT
Source organism: Candidatus Cloacimonadota bacterium (assembly GCA_019454875.1). Lineage (GTDB taxonomy): Bacteria > Muiribacteriota > UBA6191 > UBA6191 > UBA6191 > UBA6191. The sequence goes on from JACFNL010000037.1 coordinate 4,939, forward strand.
GTGTCCTGGGAAATGGCAAAATTCTATTGCAATTCTATGGATAAACGCCTGCCTACTGAGGCTGAGTGGGAGTTCGCCGCGCGAGGCGAAGAGGGAAGGGACTGGCCCTGGGGTAATGAGGATCCCCATCCTGTGAAGGCTCAGTTTGATATGGAGTGGGCCGGAGATCAGACCATCTATGAGGTGGACTTCTTTAAGTCTGGAGTCACCCCGGAAGGGGTCTTTAACCTGATTGGTGGGGTTAGGGAATGGGTTCAGGACTGGTATTCTCCAACCTATTATGAAGAAAGCCCTGAGATGGATCCTAAAGGCCCTAAAAGCGGAGATATGAAAGTGCTGCGGGGCAGCTCCTGGGAGCAACCAGCAGAACCAGCATACTCAAGGGATTTTTTGTCTCCTAATGATTCAGACAATCTGACTGGTTTTCGTTGTGCCAAATCCCTGTAAGGTTTAACCCTGGAAGGTAATTTTACTGCGGCAGCCCTTTTTTGCTACAATTTGCACTGATAAACTGGCACCATGAGCTGATAGAATGGTTTTGGCCGCTGCCAGACCATATCCAAACCGGCCTTTTTTAGTCGTGAACCCTGGGGCAATAACCTCGTCCCCATGTGATGTTTCTACCGTGGAATTCACATCATGAAAGATCAGTTCCAGGGCAGGTTTTTTATTCTGTTCAAAAACACGGGACTTGACTTTTAGTGCCCCTCCACCGGCTTCAGACAGGGCTTCGAGATGGTTTTCGAGTACCATGATCAATGCCTGTTTCAATACGGCCCAGTCAGCATTCAGAACAAATTTGGTTTCATCCAGTTCTTTGGAAAATTTGATCTTTGATAAATCGATTTTTTGTCCTGTCTTGGCTCCGAGTGCCTGGGCAATCTGGGGCATTTTGGCATAAAAATCCTTGCTGATAGCCGCGTTTAAAGGCAGCTTTTTCATTTCCAGAGGAGGGCAGTTAGAAGCCCAGTTCATAGCCAATATCCCCTCATCAAGCCGTGACAGGGTTTTTCTTAAGCGACCCCGTAGCTTTTCATCGGGAACCTTATCCAGAAGTTTCATCTGCTTCATGGCATTTTTTAACATCAAAGCATCAGAACCACTACTTGCAGTAGAAGTTTCACCGCCTGTTTTTCCCTCAATTTTAGCCTCAAGACCTTTTAACTCCATAAGTAAATCATTTAAGACCTTAGGAGCGATCATATTGCCAGAAGCAGAAGGAGAAGCGTCAGGGCCATCCTCCATCTCAGCGAGTTGTCTTTCTACTTCATACACATCATTGAGGATAAAAAATGATCCTAGTTTACCTTTGGCACCAGGAATATACTTCCCTTGTTTCTTACGGGATAAAAGATCTTTAGGTCCTAGTTTCCAGGTTCCTGAACGAATCAGGATTTCATCAATCAAATCATCATCCCCGGCTGTCAAAGCTACTTTTTCTTCATTTACAGTCAGCCTGTCAGCCTCGGAAACGGCACTCATCCCCCGGATTACTCTGGTCATGGCACAGTCGCGAAGACTCATCATTCCGTCTTTTCGAGCGACCTTTTTTAAGTCTAATGTGGACATTTCCCTGATGATGCCCTCAGCCATTGAGGTTGTCATTTTCATCACTTCGTGAATACCCATCCTGCCTTTAAACCCGGAACCACCACACTCACGGCAGCCTACCGGCTTGTACAGGGTCAGGCTTTTGATATCAAAGTCCTTCATGGAATGAAAGTTCATCAGCCTGTCTGTAATCCCCATTTCTTCCAGTTCTTTGTTGCCGGGACGATAGGGGGCCTTGCACTTTTCACAGAGCCGACGCATCAGCCTTTGGGCCAGAATCACTCTTACGGCTGAAGAAATAAGGAAGCGATCAATGCCCATGTTAAGCAGTCGCCCGCAGGATTCTACTGCCGAGTTTGTATGCAGGGTGGATAAAACCAGGTGACCTGTGAGTGCGGCCTTCAAAGCGATTTGGGCTGTTTCTGTGTCGCGAATCTCTCCAATCAGAATAATATCCGGATCCTGCCTTAAAAAGGCTTTTAATACCTTGGCAAAGGTCATGCCTATTTCGGGGATACACTGGGCCTGGGAGATACCTGGCAGGTCATATTCAACCGGGTCTTCTGCCGTCTGAATGTTTACCGATGGTTTGTTCAAAGACACAAGGGCAGAATAAAGGGTTGTGGTTTTTCCTGAACCCGTAGGTCCAGTAACCAGAAGGATTCCATTGGGACTGTGTAGTCCATCGTTTAAAAGATCCAGATTTTCCTTGTCAATGCCTAAATCATTTAACCTCAGTCGATTTCCCGACTGATCAAGAATCCTCATTACAATCTTTTCGCCCCAGTTTACCGGACAGGTGGAAACCCGAACATCCACAATTTTTCCCTTCAGGGACATACGGAACTTGCCATCCTGTGGGTTTCTGGTTTCAGAAATATCCAATCCTGCCATTACCTTGATCCTGGAGGAAATGGGGGTTCCGGCCTTGGGAGGAAAGGGGCCAGCACCTTTTCTTAACATACCATCCACACGGTAGCGGATGATGAGCTGATGCTCAAATGGTTCGACATGAATATCAGAAGTGCCCATTTCCACGGCCTGGGTCACGACCTTATTCAAAAGGCTTTTGATGGGAGCTGAATCTTCGTCAAAGTCTTCTTCAGTCAGGGAGTCCAGATCCTTGTCTGAGGCATCATCAATCATCTCGATCAGATTTCCGGCCTGGGCAGCATCCCCGTAGAAGGCTTCATAACTGGCCAAAAAATCCTTGGTAGCCACAATCATGGGTATGACTTTCATTCCGGTGGACTTTTCAATATCGTCTACTACCAGAATGTTTTGTGGATCCACCATGGCCAAAAAGAGATTGGTTCCTTCCTGCTTTACGGGAATCACCTGATGTTTAAAGGCCATTTTCCCCTGGATTTTGGGAATAACCAGAGGATCAGGCGGGGTTTTAGCCAGTTTGATATATGGGATCATGAGCTGTTCCGCAACACTTTGGGCCAGTTCATCCTCGGTGACAATGCCTAATTGCACCAGGGCATCCCCAATTCTCATTCCATGAGCTGCTGAAAACTCAAGGGCGGCACTAAGCTGCTCCTGGGTCAAAGCCCCGGATGCCAACAGAATATCTCCCAGTTTTCGCTTGTTGGAAACCCGCTTTTTCTGGAATTTTTTGATGGCTGCCTGATCTTCAAGCGCGATTTTTAGCTGGGTCTGATTGATAAAGCCAAGCTCAAGCACAGCCAGTCCCATGGGAATATTGTCCTTTTGGGACTTTTCCAGGGCCTCCTCAATCTGTTCCAGAGTCACAAAGCCTTTTTCCCGCAAAATTTCCCCAATGGGAATATCACGGTTTTCCAGCTGTTGCTTGATGTAGGAATCCAGTTTGATTGCTTGTGCTTGGCTCAATCCATTCTCCAATGAGGCTCTTCACTGAGTCTATCGGTAAACTCAGGTTTTGCCTACAGATTTTACCTGCCTTCTGTAAAATTCACCACCTTTGCAGGAGGTTCCTGATCCGTACTAAACGATAAGTGCCCATCCTTTGTTCCCACTAGAACGGAAGAACCAGGATGGATACGGCCCTCAATCAACTGATAGCTCAGTTCATCAATCAATGAATTCTGTATCAGCCTCTTTAGGGGGCGGGCACCATAAACCGCATCAAATCCAGCTTCAGCAAGATAACGAATGGCATCCTGACTCAGATTTAACTGAATTCTTTGGTGTTCCAGTCTTTTTTGCAGGCGACGGATTTGCAGACCCACAATTTTTTCCACATGCTCCATACCAAGATGATGGAAGGTAATTATGTCATCCACACGGTTTAAAAACTCAGGTTTAAAAAATTGCAGGAGTTTTTGTTCTACACGGGCCTTCATTTCCTGGTGATTGTCGGCGTGCTGGGCGATAACATCACTTCCGAGATTGGAGGTCATCAGAATGACGGCATTTTTGAAATCCACGGTTCTGCCTTTGGAGTCGGTGAGCCTTCCATCATCAAGCAGTTGCAAAAGAATATGGAATACATCAGGATGGGCCTTTTCAACCTCATCCATGAGGATAATGCTGTAAGGATGTCGGCGCACAGCCTCAGTCAGCTGTCCACCTTCTTCGTGACCAATATAACCGGGAGGGGCCCCTATCAGACGGGCCACCGAGTGTTTTTCCTGATATTCACTCATATCCAGCCTGGTGATCAGTTTTTCGTCGTGGAACAAAAATTCAGCTAGGGCCTTGGCCAATTCAGTTTTTCCGACCCCGGTCGGTCCCAGAAACAGAAATGATCCAATAGGCCGGTTTTCTTCTGAAATTCCGGCACGATTGCGTCTGACTGCGCGGGAAACAGATGAGATGGCCTGAGTCTGACCAATAACCCTTTGGGACAATTCCTGCTCCATCTGCAAAAGCTTCTGACTTTCCTTGTTTAACATTTTCTGGACAGGAATTCCCGTCCAGCGGGATACGACTCTGGCAATATCTTCTTCTGTTACCTCTTCTTTCAGAATACTGTTTTCCTTGGGCATTGCCTGAAAGTTCTCTTTGGCCAGCTTGATTTTCTGCTCGATTTTTGGGATTTCCCCGTAATTGATTTCAGCCACTCTTTGAAGATGGTAGTTTCTTTCCGCTTTTACAGCTTCTTCCTTTAAGTTTGCCAGTTCCTGGTTTAATGCCTTGATTTCATCAATACACTGTTTTTCCTGCTTCCACTGCTGATCCAGGCTCTGATTTTCATCCCTTAAGCTGTTTAACTCTTTTTCCAGATCAAGAAGTCTTTGTCTGGAAGCCTCATCGGATTCTCTTTGCAGGGCAACTTTCTCAATTTCAAGCTGAGTCAGTTTTCTGTGCAGACGATCCAGTGTGGCAGGTTTGGAATCAATTTCTATTCTTAGGGCAGAGGCAGCTTCATCCATCAAATCAATTGCCTTGTCGGGTAAAAAACGATCATTGATATACCGAGAACTTAGTTCCACAGCGGCCACCACAGCATTGTCACGAATACCCACTCCATGATGCTGTTCGTATTTTTCCTTGATACCTCTCAGAATGGAAATGGTGTCCTTGATAGTAGGTTCATCCACCATTACGGGCTGGAATCTGCGCTCCAGGGCAGCATCTTTTTCAATGTACTGTCTGTACTCCTTGATGGTGGTTGCTCCAATGGTTCTTAGCTGTCCACGAGCCAGGGCAGGTTTTAAAAGGTTTCCTGCATCCATGGCCCCATCTGTTCTGCCTGCTCCGACTATGGTATGCAATTCATCAATAAACAGAATGATTTGGCCTGCGGATTCTTCAATTTCTGTAATGACGGCTTTTAACCTTTCTTCAAATTCTCCACGGAATTTGGATCCGGCAATCATGGCCCCCAGATCCAGAGCCAGAAGCCTTTTGTCTTTTAAGGGCAGTGGAACATCACCCTCAACAATTTTTTTGGCCAGACCCTCGGCTATGGCAGTTTTTCCTGTACCCGGCTCTCCTACCAGCACGGGATTGTTTTTAGTACGACGGGAGAGAATCTGCAAAACTCTGCGGATTTCTTCATCCCTGCCAATGACCGGATCAATTTTTAACTCACGGGCCAGTCTGGTCAGATCTCTGGTGTATTTTTCCAGAGCCATATATTTTCCTTCCGGATCCGGATCGGTGACCTTTTGTGATCCCCGAATTTCCGCAAGTTTGGCAAGCACAGCCTTTTTATTAGCGGAGATATACTTTTTGGTTTCAGGGTTATTTAAGGCAGCAAGAAACATGTGTTCCGTGCTCAGATACTGATCTCCCAGATTTTTGGCCTCTGTTTCTGTATCCGATATAAGTTGCTGCAACCCCCTGGAAGCTGTGGGTTCCTGATTGGAACCAGTGATTCGAGGCAGGGATTCCAGAGGTTTTTTTAATGCATTTGGTAAATCCCTGAGGTCCAGACGGTTCAAAAGCTCTGGAACAACCCCTTCGGATTGAGTCGCAATCTGATATAAAAGATGTAATCCCTGTACTTCAGGATGATTGAGACTTTTGGCCATTTGTACGGATTGATTCAAGGCTTCAGCTGCTTTGGTGGTGAATTGACTGTTTTTCATGGTTTCCCCCTTTTTCAAAAGTTTTTGGTGCAAATTGGCTGCCAAAATGGCAAGGCTCGCCAACAGTGCATTAACAGCCATTTAAAAAAAATTGCTGATGAACTCATGTTACAGAATGCAATATTTGAAGTTTCACTCTGGAATATGACAAAATAGGTTCGATAATTGAATTATTTGGCTTAGGGGTCATCTGTTTATGAAGATAAAAAAAAATCGTGCAACAACAAAAAAGACCATTGTTGGACAAAAAGATCCTGAGGTTCTGACCCCGGCCAGTATTCCTCTAAATACAAACAAGGATCGGGAACAGCAACCCATGTTAAAGGGTTTTATCGGAACCGTTACCCAGGAAGAGGATTTAAGACTGTGGTAGATATTTCCATCATGAGGTTTTAACCATGCGCATGCAACCAACAAATCAAATCTGGATCAAACAGGTGGAGTGCCCCCTCTGTTATGAGGATTTTCCCACAGAAAACATCTGGCAGAACAAGGTTTCCATTGCTGAGGAATATGCGGATCTTGGTAAAAAGTACAATGGAACCAATCCGCTCTTCTATTCAGTATGGGTTTGTCCTAACTGCTATTATGCAGATCTGAGGGGTGATGAGTTTCAAAATACTGGAAAAATTAACGATGAAGCTTTTGAAGAGGACTTCTCCATTTTTAAAATGGTGGCCGAGGGCGAAGATTTTCGTCAGCCCAGAACCTTCCAGCTAGCCGTGATTTCCTATAAGTTGGCCCTTTTGACGGCCAAGCATAAAAAGTCTTCGGCAGCCCGTTCAGGAACATTAAATTTGAGACTGGCCTGGCTTTATCGCTCCATCCGTAAGACAGAGCAGGAAAAAACCCATATTCAATATGCCCTGAATTATTATATGGATGCCTACACCCAGGAGTCCGATCCCGATTTTGGCAATCTGAGTCCTGGGGGGATTATCTATCTTTTAGGTGAGTTGCATCGTCAGATTGGGGATGTTCGCTCTGCTGTGAATTTTTTCCAGAAGGTAGTTAATGACAAGAAGTTGAACACTGAGCCAAAATACATCAAACTGGCCCGCCTTCAGTGGGAAAATCTCAAGGAAAACCGTGTAGGTTCGGAAGTTACTCAGGTGGAAATGGACGAATCTTCCCAGAATAATGATGAGGTCTGAGCTGCATCAAAAATGTGAGTTGTGTGTCAGGGAACTGAGTCGCATATTGTCGGTGAAACAACCTGATTACCGAGATGTTCAGGAGATGTCTGTCCTCATTGAAGAATGGCAGTCCTGTCTGGACAAACTCGAATCAAGCCTTCTTGGTATCAAGGAAAAGTTGCTTTCAGGTCTGGCTACCGATGCGGATTATGACTGCCTGGACATCGATGTTTTATGTCTTGAGATGCTTAGACAGGATTTTATATATGAGGGACTGAATCAGTTTATCCTGCTGGTGGAGCAGGAGTTTTCAGGATTTGTCCCGGCAGAATACGAAGAGAGACATAGGCAGAATCTGATTCGTGTCCAAAGGTATCGTCAGTTCCTTAACTAGTCTGTATAATACTAGCATGCAAAACCAAGCCACCTTCCAACGAACCACCCTGTACATTAAACCCACCTTCCAAAGAAAGATGATGATTATCATGATCCTTCTGGTCACAATCGCCTCGAATCTGGTAGGCGGTTTGTGTTACGGGCTTATCACCTGGACCCTGGAAGATGAACTTTTAATGGAGAGTGCTGTCACTGCTGTGGATGCTGCCCAGATCCCGGTATTGAAGCAGAAAATTTTTGCCTACATATTCCCCAAAATTATGCTGGCGGAAATCGTGACAATTTTTTTATTGTTCTTTTTAACCCTGAGGTTGACTCATCATATTGCCGGTCCCGTCTATCGCATGGAAAAAAACATGACGGAAATGGCAGATGGCAATCTGGAACTAAGGACATTTTTTCGACAAAGGGATGAGTTTTCCGAGCTAGCGGTGGCATTAAACACCCTGGCTGACTCCTATGTGGATCGATTAAAACGCATACAGGCCAAGGTGGCCATGCTTCTTGGTTCCGATGTGTCTGCAGAACAGAAAAAGCACCTTCTGGAAATTCAGGAGGAGTTAAAGACCTCTCCTCCCAAAGAACCATCCTTTGAGGAAGATTTTAAAGCGGAAAAAGAGATATGAGGTTTAACAGCTTCGGGTTATGTGTAACCCTTGTGTTTCTTTTAGGTTTTACAGGCTGTCTTCGAAACCCCGATGCGACTTATGCCAATGCAGTTCGCAACATGGAAGAAAACCGCCTGGATCGGGCTGAAACCCTATTATTGAATGTTCTTGAGATCAAAGAAGATCATGCCAATGCACTGTATGCCCTTGGTGTGCTTTATATGAAGCAGGAAAGGTACAAGGAGGCAGTCCCCAGATTTCAGAGGGCTTTGGAAGTTAATCCTGAAGATGCAGAGGCTCAGATCAATTTAGGTGTAATTTTTGCCAGAACCAATCAGCTCAAAGAGGCTGAAGATGCATACATGAAAGCAATTGTTAAAAGTCCGGGCAATGCTACCGTGCTTCTTAACCTGGCCAGATTGTATGCCAAACAGAAGAAGTTTCGGGAATCCAGACTTCTTTATGAAAAAATTCTTCGCTCCCAGCCAAGTCTATATACGGCCAACAAGGAACTGGCCTATATCTACAAGGCCGAAGAAAGATTAAGTGATGCCATTGATCAGTTTGCCCGTACTCTAAAGCTGAATCGTGCTGATGCAGAAGTTCTGTTTGAACTAGGCAGCCTGAACTTCAAAAAGGGAAATCTCACTTCAGCTTCCCGCTTTTTTGTGGCGGCAGTAGCCGTCAAAGAAGATCCCATGACCTTTTTGGCTATGGGAGATCTTTACCAGCGGGCTGGTAAATTCAAGGAATCTATTGTCTCTTACCAGAAAGCCTATGATTTAAAACGGGATTCCTATGAAGCTACATTTCGTTTAGCCACCCTTTTTTTGGCCCAGGCTGCAACAGCGGCGGATGAGGCACAGGCCAAAGAGGATCTTTTAAAGGCGGAAAGGTACTGTCTGATTGCTTTGGAATTGAACCGGCAAAGTAGTGAAGCCCACAAATATATGGGAATTTTACATTACCGTTTTTTCCGAAATGAGGCGGCCATAGAGAGTTTTCGCAAATCCCGCGAGTTAAACGCCTATGTACGGGAGACCAACTATTTCCAGGGTATGATAGCCCTTAGACGATCAGACTACGGGGAAGCGATTCAGTATTTTCTTAAGGAACTGATGGAGGATCCGGGGCATTTAAATACGGCTAGAGAGCTGGCTAAACTCTATATTCAGTTCAAGGAATGGGATAAAGGCATTAAGCTTATTCGTAATGCCTTAAAGCTTGCCCCACAGGATCCGGATCTTCTCACTAACCTGGGCTCCATTTATCTGGTGCTTGGTGATGAGGAGAAAGAAAAATCCGGTTTATACTCGGCTTTGGAAAGTTATGATGAGGCCATTGCCTTTTTTGGTTCAGCCTTAAAGGTTAACATGGATAGGCTGGATGCCCTGGAGGGTATTTTAAAGGCCCTGGATGGGGCTAGAAGACATGCTGTAGCTGTACCTTACCTCGAAAAAATGATTGAGATGAACCCAGAGAGGCTGGAACTGTATCCCCGATTGGCGATTGGTTATTCATCCAATCAGGATTTTGCCAGAGCTATTGATGTATTGCGCCGTTATCTGGAAAAGAAAAGCGAGGATGCGGATATCTGGTTTCAGCTTGGAAAAGTCTACGCCGACAAGGGTGATTTTCTGGATGGAATAGAGATGTTTTCCAAATCCATAGAGCTTGATCCCCAGGACCCGCGCAAAAAGATGTATTTAGGTATGCTGTTTGCTGAGGTCAATCGATTTGAAGAGGCCTTAAAAGTATTGCAGCAGGCTATGGATCAGGCCGTTTCCGATGAGGTTACCCGTCGCCGTTGTGAGGATTTGATAAGGCAGATTCTGGAAGTTTCTGGTCTGCCTCCGGAAAAGGTGAGAAACACCATCTCGGATGCCGAGGCAAAAAAGATCAGACAAAGTGGCCGTCCACGGCTTGTCCCTGGAAGTAAACCTTATGCCCAGGCCATGTTACAGTCTGTGTTTAATCGAATCAGCAAAGCAAAGAATGAGGGCAGATGGACTGTGGAAATTAGAAAGCAGGCTCTGTCTCTGGTTCGTATGCGTTTAGTCCGTAACTACCGTGATCTGGTACAGTTCAAAAAATTCAAGGATGAAACAACCCGTCGCTATTACTTCCTGGGAATCAAAAAGCTCATAGAAATAATCCGGGAGTGAGATCTTGTATTATTTTATACAGATGCGGTTTTATTTGTTAATCGTTTTAGTGCTTTTACTGCCGGCAATGGGGTATTCCGTCTCTGCAGAGGATTTTTTTGGAAATTTACATCAGACTACAGGGGGTTCGGAAGTATTGGGAGGTACTAGGTCAGGCAGCTTATCAGAAGTTTCACTAAGTCGCTTAAATCAAAATAGCTTTGATTCGGGAAATATTTTGCTGGCTCAATCTACGGCACCTTCTAGGGGCACAGCCGATTATTTTATTGGTTCTAAACGCGGTTATCTTGTAGATGCAGCTCGTAGGACAATTGAGCAAAATGTCAAGTTTTTAAGAAAACACAAGTTCTTTGAGATCGGTGATATCTTGAAATTTCAGAAGTTTGCCTATGCAGTAAATGATGTGTTTCCTTTGGAGAAGTATTCTGGCGATAGTAGGCACGATGTTCGTGCAATTGCGGTAAAGGATCCCATAACTTTGTCAACTAGTCCTAAAATTTTTATATACTTGAAGTACTACGATGCAATTGATTCTAAATTTGAGTACAGAGAACTATCTCAAAAGGAAATTGATCAGGATGTCTGGCATGAGTTGATCCATGTTTATGAGTTTCTGAATCCAGAGCAGGATAAAAAATTTGCTAAGTATGATAAAAGTGGGCTTTTTCAGTCAGATGTTGTTTTTGCGGAAAGGCATGCCTCATTTTTTGATGACATGATAAAGTCATTGGGTCCTCTTTCCAAGCGAGTTGAAGATGGCAGAGGAACACTTTTTAGTATTAAAAGTCCGGTTATCAGAATCTTTGAAGTGAGCTATAATGAATTCTGGAAAGATTGGCCTAAAGTTGATGTTGAATCCGATTTATCCTTGTTTTACAGGAACACTGGTATCAAGTTTGATATTGATAAAATCCGGGCTATTGATGAGAACTCTGAGTCGTTGTTATATAAGAAACACTGGTATGATGTAGGATACATTACACCTGGAGGTCAATGCTCTAATATCTCTAGGCTTGCTGACCGCAATGAAACTTCTGATATTGAAACAACCTTGCATACGATAAGGCTTCCAATTAATAAAACTCCACATGAAATGCCGGAAAAAGAAATTTATATTACTCCTGGATTCAGAGAAAAAATATCCCGTGAATATCCATCAGCCACTTCATTTTGTATTGTCCGAAAGATGCCTTGAGTATGCAAATTATCCTCTATTTTTTCTTATCCCCCATGGTTGTACTCCTTTTTGCTCAAGAGGTAGTTACTGTGGTTATAGAGCCTCCTTCCCGTTATGTTGGACTAACCTATCAAGGTCCGGTGGATCTTGATGGACAGCCTCATGGGAGGGGGAAAATGTCCGGGATTGCTGCACTCACGCAAGAGGAATACCTAATCGACTGTAATTTTGTACATGGTCAATGTGATGGATTCAGCATATTTAAGAATAAATCAACGGGGAAATCTTATGTTGGTCAGATAAAAAAAGATGAAAGAAATGGTCATTACTACGAGCAGGGCTATGGTAAATCAGTGGATCCAAGACAGGGAACCTATGAGGGGGAATGGAAAGAGGGTCGATGGGATGGCTTTGGTACTTATACAGATACTAGAGGTAATGTTTTTATTGGGGAATTTGTAATGAATACTCCTCACGGGATGTGTAAAGCAATTCTGATAGATGGAACAGTTTATTTTGGGGAATGGGTTCATGGTCAGAAACATGGGGTGGGAAGTCTGACTTTCCCAAATGGGGATCGGTATATTGGCGAGTTTTATGAAGATTCACCTGCGGGAGTTGGGGGCAGCATTGCGAAAGAGAATGGGGCCCGAATTTTTGGTGAATTTGAACAGGGAAAAATTACTGGCATTGCTGTAGAAAAAAATCCGGGAAAGGGGTTCGTGCGGGTAGGGGAGTATCAGGAAGATATGATTCAGGGCCTCATTGCCGAAAAAACTCAGGATGGAGAATTGATTCTGCATGGCAGTCTCAACGGGAAAGAAAAAACCGGGGTGATTTATGAAGTAAAACCAGATGGGGAGAGGTATCTTGGAGAAGTGTCCCAGGGAAAACCTCATGGCGAAGGAATGCTTTTAGGTCCTACCCGGATAAATAAAATCGGCAGGTTTCAGGATGGGATTTTTCAGGAGAAAAAATAGTTTGCAGATTGTATTTGTCCTGGGTTTGGCTCTGATTTTGACCCAGGGTTTTGCAGACTCTTTGCCAGACAGGGTCTATCCTGCCACTATGAGGGCTGAAAACTTTTTAAAGATTAGAGGGGCTTCAGTATCCTGGAGGGAAAAACAGCTTTATCTTTCTTTTCTGGTAGGAGAACTTTTAGCTATTCCTGATTCAGTATTTTCTCCTGGAGATGAGATAAAACTTAAGAGGGCTGCCCGTCATATTACTGAGATTCTACCCATGAAAGACTATCCCAAAGATCAGCCGTTACCTGACTCTGATGTTGTGATTACAGCCACATGGGGATTTCCTAATCCCCCGCATCTGACTCTATACCTGAAGTATTTTCCTGTGGAAAATGATTTACAGAATGCCTCTGCTTTAGAGAAAGAAAATTTTCTCCGATTTTTCTGGACAGCTTTGATCGAGGTGTTTACCTATACCCATCCGGCGTTTGAGATGGCTTATAATAACCCCATGGCAGAACCAAAATTTCGTAGACTCTATTCCAGGTTTTTCCTGGATATATGGAAAATGGCCGCTAGAGAAGGGGTTGTTCTGGAAGGAGATGGCCTACAGAGACTATTGACTGAAAAGGTCGCAGAATATGAAATCCGCTTTAAGGAGATGATTCAGGAGGCAGGACTTGGTTTTTGGGGTAACAGCCGGACCCTGAATCAGTTGCTGAGGATTTTGTGTCAGGAGCTGGGTGTGGGCCTTGTCATCCCTTTTGAAGCAAAAAAGCTATGAAAATAATATTTTTTTTATTTTTTTTGCCGGCAACTTTACAGGCTCAAAGTCATGGAATTTTTGGGCCTTTTACTTTTGGAGAGGGGTCTTATTTCAGCGGAACTGTCATTCACGATTATGTGCCAGAAAACCCAATAGATATTACAGGTCAGGCCAGAATTTACGGGGTTTCAGAATACAATCAGCAGGAGATTGAGATTTCCTGTTTTGTTAGGGAAGAACAGTGTCATGGGCTTACGGAATATAAAAACCTGACAACAGGAGGCACATATACAGGGCATCTGCAAAATAGTAGAACCAATGGATATGGTAAGTTAGTAGAACCATTCAGAGGAAGTTATGACGGGAATTGGAAGAATGGCTTAAAAAATGGATTTGGGATTGAAGCGGATGTGCTTGGCAATCAATATGCTGGGGAATTTCTGGATGGTATGTACCATGGTTATGGTAGGTTTGCAGAAGCTGGTGGTCGGGTTTATGTCGGAGAATGGGTGCAAGGTGAAATGCATGGATATGGAAGCCTACAATGGCCTGATGGGCGGGTTTTTCAAGGTGAATTTGTGCAGGGTGTACCCCAGGGGATAGGTGCGATTTTTTATCCGAAACGCGGAGATCTCATCGTAGGAGAAATTGTAGATCGTGAGGTTAGCGGGATTGCGGTACAGTCTTCAGGTAGAGAAAAAAGTATTTTAGTGGGAGAGTTCAGAAGGGATCAGGTTCATGGACTATTTTCACAAAAAATAGTTGGGCAGAGGCCGTATCTTATCGGGAATTTCGATTCTGATAGAGATTCTGGGGTGTTTCTGCACAGGACTTCCCCAAACGAGTATTACCTCGGGGAAATGCTTAAGGGATTGCCTGATGGCTATGGTGTTCAGATAATGGAAAACAAAATTCATAAGCTAGGAACTTTCAGACAAGGTAAATTTGTCTCTGACTCCTTCTGACTATTCCTGCATATCCACGGGTTCGAGCTCTTCAGGCTGAGGCGTGACATTAAGCCAGAATTCAGGGGATAGGGTTTGCTCCATTACACCTTCCACCTTATTTTTGGCTTCTTGCCAGGGGGCATATCCCCTAAAATGCAGATAAATCACCCGATACAGGGTTTTTGCCTTGTCTGGCATTTGATTTGCCTCACAGAACTTTGCTCCTTGATAAAACAGATTTACCCCTAACCTGCGGATTCGTTTTACAAGATCTTCAGGAGGGGAATCAAGCAGGAGCCTGGAAAAATCAAGGGCCGCATCCAGATGTTGATTCAATCCAAAATGATATGCTCCCTTAGCAAAAATGGCGTGATGAATTCTTCCTTTGAAACGAGCCTGTTCTTCGGAATTTGCATAGGCCAGACCAGTTTCCCAGGCTAGTACGGCATCCTGCCAGTACATGTCCTTCTCAAGCTCATCTCCCCATTGAATGGCGGCCTGTAATAAAAGCCTGCGAGCCGATTCCTTTTCCTTTCCGTCTTCCTGGAAGCTGATGTAGTTTTTTAGGGATAAAACTGCATGTTTGAATTTTCCCAGACGCAAATAATTGATGCCAATCAGCAAATCCAGATCCCAGAAGTCAGGCAAAAGAGCTCGGGCAAGTTTTAGCCGGGTCAGACTTAAAAGATGGTTCTTTTTAAGATAGGCTTCCTGCCCCTCACGGACCATTTTTTCAGCAAGTGACTCCGGGGCTGATTCTTCTGCCTGAATCAGCTGATTCGAAAACAGTATGCAGATAATCAGTAAAATCTGTTTCAGAGGCGTTTTTCTCCCGCGTCTTCTTTGGTAAATCTGGGGGTGATTTGGACCTTACAAAGGGTTTTGTCCTTTTGAAGTACCAGTTCCCGCTTGATATTGACTTCTTTGCCTTTTAAATCTAAAAACAAGTGAATTTGAGCAATTCCTGTGCTGTCTGTCAATACTGTGCGACGAAATGGTTCATCTTTATAGGCATTCAAAATATGTCCGGTAATACTGTGTTTGGGATCAATCTCGATTACAAATTCTACGGGTAGATCAGAATAGACGCGGTCTTTGACATCACGGGCCTCAATGCGGATAGGTATAAGACTGGCCTGATTCCTTAACAGTCTGGCCTGGGTTCTGATTTTTAAATCCGAGTCGTTGCCTGCACTAAAAAGGGGAGTATCTCCTATATCAGCAGTATCAGGTACGGATTCAGGTACCGATTTTGGCTCACTTGTGGGCGCAGCCGCTAGTTTAGGACTGGCTATTGGTCGTACATGGGAATTGGCACTGGAAACTGTATTGTGGGGGAACATCTCAAAGTCTGGCACAAAATGTTTGGATAGGGGGTACTCTGAGGTTTTGTTTGCCAAAGCTTTTTGTTGAGTGTCTGGTTCTTCAACAAAAACCAGCTTTAATTCAGACTCCAGATCGCTTTCTTTTAGGGGTTTTTGATCCGGGTTTTTGCGTTTTTCTGTAGATGGATTGGAATTGATTGCCAACAAATCTGACAGGATAACCTCAAACCGGTTGGTCTGGGCCTCAGGAGCAGAACTGTTTTTTGGTGCTGGCAGTGGATTTTCCGGCATGTCGGATAAGAGGGCTGCAAAACTCTGGCCTGATCGGGCTTCTGAAATGGTCTGTACGGTTTTGACTACCTCAGCCTTGGGGGTGGCTGATGCTTTAGGAGTGATCTGGGCAGGCATTGGCATAAATGGATTGTCAAGCACCTTAGCCGATTGTATGGCAGGTTTTACTGCAACAGGCTGTACTATCTGGTTTAAAAAACTGTCAAAGTTAGCCTGTTTGGTTATTACACTGACTTCCCGTTTTGGTTTTGTCTGTTCTTCATAACGGCTCAAATCGGCAAGCAGTGTCTCAACTGGCGAGTTTTGATGATTGTTTGGAGTTTGAATACTTAACTTCTGGGTAAAGTTTTTAACCCCAGAGGTGTTTCTGTCAGGAACTGGTGTGGAGACTACAACAGAAGGAGTTGGTCCTGTCTGTCTTTGTACTTCCATTTTGTGTTCAAGATCTGTGTAAAAACTCTGAAATGTCTGATCTCTGTCTCTGGCTGATGGTCCTACCGGTGCTTCTTTTACCAGAGTCTGATGATAGGCATCCAAAGGTTTTCGACTGGGGGCGGCAATGATTTTTCGATTTGCTGGGATCTGTGATAAGCCCCCCTCCATGTGATTCACCATATGTTCAAACTCGGTTTGAGGCTCGGCATCAGTATTTCTGGACTGGGTCTGCAAATGGGCTAAATATCTCTCATCCTGAGCGGGTACAATTTTTTGTACCACCTTTCTTTGGGTGGAGACAGGATTTTTCTGTTCCCAGGAACTGAGAAATTCTGAAAAGTTCCCATCTCCTGTTTTTGTGTCAATGGCTGGACTGGTTTCCAGAGGTTTTCTGAAATACAGTTCCTGAATCTGGTTAATCTCACCACGAAGGCGATTTAATCTCTCCATGGACTTTTCATATAAAAAGGCTTTTTCGGGGCTCTGTCCTTGGGATTTTAACTCATTTAAAACCGAAGCTAATCGACTGTCTTTTTGTACAAAGTCAGCTACCTTGTTTTGCAAGATCCTGGTCAGGGCCTGTTTTTCCGAATCGGAGCGATTGTGGGTGATGTTTTCTTCAGTTTGCAGAATCTCCCTGTGCCGAATTTCCACAATTTCAAACAGTCGGGATACCATGCTGCTGATAGGGTCTGAATCGGTGGTCTGATTGGCATAAAGCGGCGAGAACAACAATACAAACAAAAATAAAATTTTGAACCACATAGTCCATTTCCTCCAGCAATTGGCCAGAAATGGACATAAAAAATCCCTTTCTGGCATCAACCCATATTTTTTCCCATATCAAACATCGGCAGAAACATGGAAAGAGCAAGAGTTGTAACGATAGTTCCCATCACAACAATCATTAATGGTTCAATCAGACCGATCAATGTACCTACGGCCTGACCTACCTGTTCATCATAATATTTACCAATTTTTTCAAGCACTACTTCCATTGAACCCGTTTCTTCCCCGATGCTAAACATCAGAAGTACAATAGGCGGGATCACCTTTCTGTGTTTTTTTAACCCGTCGGAATAGGTGCCCCCACCTTTTAAAGCATCAATGGTATCCTCAATCAGAATTTTAAACTGACGGTTGCTGATGGACTGTTTACAGATTCCTAAGGCCTGAAGTCCAGGTACCCCCCCACGAAGCTGGGAGGCCAAGGTATGGACTAGCCTTGAAACATAAAACTTTTTTAAAAGATCGCCTAAAACCGGGCTGTTAAAACATACCATGTCAAAAATTTCAGCACCTTTGTCAGTCTTGGTAATGGCGTAATAAAGCCCACTGCCAACAGCGATCAGGGTCACAATGATCAAGTGCCATTGGGTCATTAAAAAGTTGGAGAGGTTCTGTACAAAAAGTGTAATGCCAGGCATGTTTTCCGGTTTCAGATTCAGGGAGGTAATAAACTTGGGAAAGATAACCGTAGTCAGCATCACGGTTACCCCTACGGCAATCAAAGCCATAACTGCCGGATACATCATTGCCCCTTTAAACTTGGATTCAAGCTTGGCCTGCCCTTCGGCGAACTCCACATACTCCTTTAAAAGTTTGTCCATCTGTCCTGACATTTCTCCGGCTGCAATCAGGGAGATAAAGTCATTGGGAAAGACATTGGGGTAACGGGCCACGGCCTCAGAAAAGGGTTTTCCTGAAGAAACATCAGTGGTGATCCCTTCCAGGATTTTGTCGAATTTGGGGTTTTGGTTCTGCTCCCGAAAGGCTGTAAGACACTGCATGAGGGGAGCACCAGCATTTAAGGCAATGGACAGAGTTGTGTAAAAGGACATCAGTTGTTCGTTTGAGACTCCACCGGGCATGATTTATCCTATTCCTGGCGCATTAGCGACAGATACGGTTCAGTTCCTTTTCATCCATTTGACCCTTTAAGGTTTTGATCAGGCCATCATCTCTTAGGGTTAAAAATCCCACCTTCTTTAAGGCGTGCTCAATATAGTGTTCGTCTTTCCCATCCGAGATACACTGTCTTAAAATCTCGTTATTCTCCAGGGTTTCATGTACACCGCTTCGACCCTTATATCCGGAGTTATCACATTTTTTACAGCCCTGAGCCGCATAAATGTACTTGACATTGGCTTTAACTTTTCTGGCGAAATCGGCAATTTCCGGAAAGAGAGGAACCTTCTTTTTGCACAAATCGCAGAGTTTTCTACCTAGCCTCTGAGCAGTACAGGAAAGCAAGGTTGAGGCCACCAGATACCCAGGCACTCCCATGTCCACAAGTCGCCCGATTGCTCCTGAGGCAGAGTTTGTGTGCAGTGTGGAAAACACAAGGTGACCGGTCATCGCTGCCTCTACCCCGATAGTGGCTGTTTCCGCGTCCCTCATTTCCCCAATCAGAATCACATCGGGATTCTGCCTTAGAAGAGCTCTTAAGGCCGAGGCAAATGTCAGGCCAATATTGGCCCGGATCTGGGTTTGATTGTAGTTGGGAATGGTATACTCCACCGGGTCCTCGCAGGTACAGATATTGATTTGAGGGGTGGAAATAAAATGCAGGGCTGAATACAGAGTGGTTGTTTTACCAGAACCTGTAGGGCCTGTCATCAGGATCAGTCCGTTGGGTTTGGTACAGTTTCTTTTGAAAATTTCCAGGGTGTGTTTTGAAAATCCTATGTCTTCAAGACCTAATGAGAGGCCGGAGGAGTCCAGAATCCTCATACAGACCTTTTCACCACCAACAATAGGCAGGCAGTTCACGCGCAAGTCCAGGGTCTTGGTTTTGCTGACAGATACCTTGATACGACCGTCCTGTGGCAATCGTCTCTCCGAGATATCCATGTTTCCCATCAGTTTAAGCCTGGATATCAGTTCAGGCTGGAATTTATGAATGATATCCGGAATCTTTAATAGTTCCACCAGTACCCCGCTTTTACGGTAGCGGATTCTGAGCTTGGTTTTAGAGGGTTCTACATGGATGTCGGAAGCTCCTTCGGTGATCCCTGTGTGAATGATTTGATTACAAAGTGTCACAATAGGGCCGTCCATGGCATTTAAGTCCACAGACTCATCCCCGCCGCGGGCGGATACATCCATGTTCTGCATTCCGGAAATCACGGAATCCATCATGGAGTTATCCATTTTTTTAATGACTTTGAGAGCCTTATTGATGTTCGCAACAGTATCAATAAAAAACTGTACCTTAAACCCGGTTCTATGCTCGATGTCATCAACTAAAAAGACATTTAAGGGGTCATGATGCACAATGGTCAGTGTGTCTGTCTCCGAATCAAATTTGGCTGGGACAATTTTGTTTTCCTCTAAAAATGTGATGGTCAGGGTCTGAACAATATCACTGGGGAAATCCTCAAGTTCATCTACCTTAAAAATCGGGACATTCAGCTGTTTACTCAGAGCTTTGATCAAATCGTCTTCCGTGATCGCACCCATTTTCACAAGCTCTTCGCCGACTCTTAGCATACTGTCCTGCTGTCTGGCTAAAGCTTCCTCAACATGCTGATCGGTACATGCTCCCATTTCAACCAGAATCTCACCAAGTAATTTCTGAACCTCGTTCTCCATTCGGCTCCCTTCCCTGAGATTCTAGGCCGTGGATACCATGAGGTCAAGTGGCTCTGATATAAATCAGACTTATGATGGCTTTAAGGGGTTGTCGTGCCGGTCTGGGGAGCAGATCCTGTGGCAGAACCCCCGCTGGCTGGAGCGGTTGGTTTTGAGCCAATGGAGCAAAGTGGATCACATCCTGGGTCAAATTCAGCCGAGCTTTGGGAAATATTGGGGGTGATAGCAATAGCGGCTTTTCTTTGAAAACCGTTTTCGTTGTCATCAACTCCACGAATTGTCAGATTGGCAATAATATTGGCATTGTAGTTGGGTTGGGTTAAAAGATTCCCATCCACGGAAATCACCTCAAAGGCTTTTCTGGTGACTAGATTGACAAAAATACAGCAGATCCGGCTTGTCCCATCCCCGACATTGACCCCTGGCTGGGCTGTGGCTGCACCACTTAAAGGGATCTCTGTCACTGGAATTGTGGCACTGAAGTGTCGCTGGATTTTTGTTTTTTGCGAAGGGATACCAGTCTGGGGATTGCCGTTTCCGTCAATATAGGAAATCTGTTCCCCCTCAGCAGGAGAATAATCTATCTCCAGATCGGTCAGATTGACACCCACACCATTGTTTAAGGAAAACTGGATGATAGCTGCCTCATAGGGAAAAATCCCACTTTCAACCAGGACTGAGTTTGCGTTGATTTCATCAGAGCCACTTGCAGAAGAAACAGAACTGATACGGATATCTGATTTGGGGCTGAAAGGCGGGGTAGTACATCCCTGCAAAAAGACCAGGAGGGTAGTTATCCAAACTATCCACAGATAGATGCCAGAGTTCATTTTCTGCCTCGCTTGGTTACAGCTTCCGCCGTGTCGACGAAGTGGTAGGGAACATTTCCGACAGGGGCCTCGTCATCAAAGCGGTATTCTAGTTTGTCATGAGGATGTTCTTCAAATTCAGAGTAGATCTTGGGAGTTATAAGAAACACAAGCTCCGTAGACTGGGAGTTGATCCCATCGCGGCGGAAAAATTTTCCTATACCGGGAATCCTGCCTAGAACGGGAAGTTCT
Source organism: Candidatus Cloacimonadota bacterium (assembly GCA_019454875.1). Classification (GTDB taxonomy): domain Bacteria; phylum Muiribacteriota; class UBA6191; order UBA6191; family UBA6191; genus UBA6191. Next base: position 25,882 of record JACFNL010000037.1, read on the forward strand.
GAGGCCTCTGTTGAATTGCTGTGACTGATGAGTCCACCCATGATGATCGTGTGATTGTTACGAATATTTAAGGTTGTTTCAGTTTCTTTGGTAGATACAATCGGAACCCCGTCAAACTCCCCGTTTCTTGAGCTGATGATAGGTTTGATGGCTATATTGACAAAGTCATTTTTAAAAATTACCGGGGTCACGACTAGCTCCACTCCGGCCGTTTTAAAGTTTACTGTGGACTGGATTACGCCCTGGTTGACAGTAGAGGTTCTGTAGGGAATTTCATCACCTACCTTGATTGTGGCTGTAAATCCATCCAGAGCTGTAATCTGCGGATTGGATAACACCTTGGCCTGAGAATAGGTTTTTACAAAATCCAAAATGATCTGAACATGATCCGGGCCTAAGGAGCCAAATTTTATTCTGCCACCGGTGGAAGTGTTGGCAAGTGGGGAGAAAAATTCACCTACAGGCAGATTTCTTCCGGAAGCAGTAAAGATACTTTTCCAGTCCACCCCAAGTTTCTCATCATTTTTTAAGGTAAATTCGATCATTTTTACATCAATCACAACCTGACGGGGGGGAGTGTCAATTTTTTGCAGCAGTTCTTCGATTCTTAGGATATTGGATGGGGTTTCCTGAATCACAATGCGTTTTTGGGCTGCGGACAGGGCCTGGCTAGAACTATCACCAGTTCCTTCAAGAAAGGTTAGGATCTGGGTATCATCAATTCCGGGAATCAGAAATTTGACTGACTTTCTGAAGATTTCAGGCGAGATAAATTTAAGTTCAAACATTCTGGATGTATAGCGTTTAGGTGGTTTGTCCATGTCCAGTTCCGGAAAAACCTTTTCCACTTTTCTATGATCCGATGGCACGGCAGTTACCACAATCTGTCCGTTGAGTTTATCAACACCTAGTCGGGCATTACCTTTGCTGATGGGTTCTCTGGTACCGGACTGTTGCTGCTGCGCCCCTTCTGTTCCTGGCTGGGCTACCTGGGAGACAGTAGCCCCAATCAGATCCCGTAACAAATCAGCTATCTGAAGTGTGTTTCCCTTTAATACAGAATAAGTCTGGGTATAAGAAGGATCCTGATCATCTCCAAAAACTGTGATGATGGTACCATCCAGTCTGTACTCTGTATTGGTGGAATCGGAAATGATATCCAAAGATTCGCGGATACTTCTGCCTTTTAAGGTCAGATTGACTGTTTTGGCAATTTCTCCCTTGGTAACAAAATCGTAGTTTCCAATCTGGGCAATTCCCTTCATTACAGTCACAACATCAGCGTCCTGTAGAAAAATCGAGATCACTCCAGGCTGGTCCAGGGGCACCACCGAGCTGGCTTTGACTTCCTGGACAGCAAGAATCCGGTTGTCATCTCCCTCTGCCTCATCATTACCGATAAGTCTTGTGCTCAAAAGCAGAAGAATTGTGAAAGCATACATCAGTCTGAACATGTTTATCCTCGAATCGATCAAATTCCTGTGGTCTATCGACAATTTTGGGTGTGTCATTTATGTATTGTGGGGACAAACCCCCTTGGACATAAATCCTGTATGCTGTACAATCAGATCCTGGGATTTACATCTAAGGAGACACATTCATGTCACAGAGCAGAGCCAGCAGGTCTAACTATTTTATTCAGGCAGGATTACAGATCCGATTTACCTTTGTTCTGGTACTGATTGTGGTTCTGGTTTCCATGATTACTTTTGTCAATCTGTATGTGATTGGGGATTATGTTGTTTCCAATACGGCTACAATTGTGGATCTTCGAGATATGCAGAGTTTCATGAAAACCATTTTTGAAGTGGTGGGCTGGAGAATCATGCTGGTAGGGGTTGTCTGCTTTATGATCATCTGTATCATTGGCATCTTCTTTTCCCACCGTTTTGCCGGGCCATCTTTCAAACTGGAAAAGTGTCTTAAGGAAATGTCTTTGGGAAATCTGTCCTTTGATATCCGTTTAAGAAATGGGGACGCTTTGCATAATGTGGCGGACTCAGTGAACTTTTTAGTGGATCGTTTTCGTTCCGTGATTGGGCAGAGCCGCGAGATATCTGTCAATCTAAGAGAGATTTGTGCCTCGGTGCCTGAGGAACAGTCTCAGAAACTTTTGGAAAAAATTGGACAGCTTGAAGATTTGCTGGCCGGATTTCAAATATCCCGTGAAGAAGCAGATCGTAATGGTTCTGAGCCTGCGGACTCTGAATAATTAACTGAATGCACCCTATATATGCAATTGGTTTAACCGGAGGTATCAGTTCGGGAAAGTCCCTGGCAGGAACCTATCTTTCCCGTTATGTTCCGGTTCTTGACTCCGATCACCTTGTACATGAACTCTACAGCTCCGATCAGGCTTTGATCAATTCCATAGCTGAGGCTTTTGGCTCACAGTGTGTGGGCAAAGAGGGAGTCTTACGCAGAAAGCTCAGGGAAATTGTGTTTAAGGATTCAGCCCAGCTCGAATTGTTAAACAGTATAGTACGGCCTAAAACTTCTGAGGTACTTTTGTCCAGAATTTTATCCTGTAAGGCATCCAGACAGCCCCAGGTATTTATGATTCCGCTTCTGTTTGAAAATGGCTGGCAAAAGGAGCTGGACCATGTGCTTTTACTGGGCTGCTCCGTAGAAACCCAGGTCGCAAGAATCCTTAGAAGGGATGGAACGGATGCCGAGGATGCCCGTTTAGTCATTGCGGCCCAGATGCCACTTCATGAAAAACAAAAGCTCTGTGATTATTATATAGAAAATGAGGGGGAGCCTCAGGAACTGTATGCCAGGCTGGATGTCTGGTGGCAGAGTCTGATGTCTGAATCATCATGACATGGGCCACATACCAGCAATTTACCCTGTTTGTACTACTGGTGTGTATCGTGCTGAGTTTTGTGCTTAGGCAGCTCATTCGCGAAGTACAGGAGTTAAGGCAGCTGATGCACAAGGATCTGCACCAGTTTGCCGAAAAGCTGGTTTTAGAAAACCCTTCCATTGAAAACTATTTACAACTGGGGTCTTTGTACTTTCGTAATCGGGACTATGTTTCAGCCCATCGCTACTTCGAGAAACTTCTATCAGAAAAGGTCTATGCTAAAGAAGCTGGATATTATATGACTCTTTGTTTAATTGAGGAAGGGCAGAGACAACAGGCCTGGGCCATGTTTCAAAGACTGGATCAGAGCCGCTACACCGATTGGGAAAAAAGAAGGCTCTTGATTGCTCTTAGGACACCAAGGTTTTTTGGGATTGTCAGAAATTTCTTTTTAAAAATTTTGTTGACCCAGGTGTCATTAAAGTACCCGCTTTTGGGGGAGACATACACTTCGGCCAGAGAACAGAAGATTGCCAAACTGATGGCATCCATGCCGACCAGGTATCGGAAGATGGAGTGGTTAAGGGAAGGGGAAACCGATTGGGATTTTCAGGCCCTTGATATTCATCTTGACAGAAAAGTACTCCTGCGGATTTTAAAACCGGGCCAGGAATCAAAGGATATTGAAAAATTTTTTGAGCACCCCAGAATTCTGGCCCAGTTACATTCCCGTGCATTTCCTCAAGTCTATGATTTACAGCAGGGAGAGCTTTGTTATTATTCGCTGGAGCTACCTGTTGGTTTGGGATTGATACAAAAAATCTCTGAGTATGGATCTGACAATCGGCCTGATGATTTTTTGCGTTGCTTTTTGTCCCTGTGCCGCCCCTTATTGCATCTAAAAACTGGGGGATTCTGGCTTAGTGAGTTTGAACCTTCGGCTATTTTGTGGCACTCCCAAAGGGACAGTTTCTGTTTTCATACCCGTCTGGAATGTTTTGACAATGAAAAATCTTCGGAGGTGATGAAGTCGATTGTTGATTTGTTTCAGAATAAGGCCCAGATGCCAAAAATAGAACTTTGTGATCTGGAAGACTTTGTGCAGAATCTACAGGCAGGTCTTGAGGACTGTTTACTGGAAAGGGCACAGGACAGACAGTCACTTCTTGAGGAACTACTGGAACTTGAGGTGCTGCACAGGGCCTCAGTACATGGACTGAAAGGTAAATTTGGC
>JACFNL010000190.1 GCA_019454875.1 Candidatus Cloacimonadota bacterium
TTCTGTCATGGGCAGTAGCGCAACTTTCACTAGCTTTCAGATCGAAAATTTTAAAATTCAGCCATAGCCACACTGACCCACGCCATATCTAGTTGTGTCGCATCAGTTTTTTCTCAGCTGTGACCTAAGAATTCGCAATTTGAATCCAATTTGTGGCCCTATATGAAATACAAACTGTCTCAGTAGAGCCAACGATCTTTCAATCTCCGCTTGATGATCAAGATAAACATGACGCATTCCACAATGGGTTGTCAGGTTAAGGGCTGTTGAACTTTGATCACAACAGTCTGTCACGGGAATGCTGGTTTGTTTTCTTAAGGTCTTGACCGCATTCTAAAGTGGGTGGGCAATGTTTTATCTGTCACGGCCATGATATTGCAAATTTTTCTTGACACATTTTTTGGTGTTATTCTTGTAGTTACCCCAACCCCTCAAAAAATATTTACTTTAACGGCTCTGTTCTCTCATTTTCTACCCGATCTTAGCCACTCTGATCAAAAATTCCAAAATTGCCAAAATCTCCCGCTTTTGCCAGGGTTAAACAAGCCCAAAAACCCCGTGGTAGTATAAATGTATGCAAAACCTACATCAAAAAATCACAGAAACTGTCATTGAGTATAGAAAACAGGAAGGGCTCTTGATTGAACTCACTCAGGAAGCCGACTTCACCAAATTTTATCTGGAGCTTGGTTATTCTTCCCTGTTTGAATATTTAAACATCGGTCAGGGAATTAGTGCGGCTACCGTAAGTAATTTAATTACGGTGGCTCGAAAAGCCGTTCAAATTCCAGCTATGAAAGAAGCCATTGATTCCGGGGAAGTCGGTCTAGCCAAACTGCGCAAGGTATCCTCGGTCATCACTTCTGAGAATAAATCAGAGTGGATCGAAAAATCTAAAAAGCTTTCCTGCCGGGAACTGGAAAAAGAGGTCGCCAAAGTTTCCACCTACAAACCCAGACGCGACTTCTGGCAAAGAATTAATGCCGACTATTTTCGTTTAAGTATTGATACCACCGAATCCTTCAAAGCTTTGGCCGAACGGGCCCAGGATGTTTTTTGTAAAAAATGCCAGACTAACAAAACCTTAACCGAAGTATTTGAGTGGGCCTTAAATGAGGCTTTGGCTAAACATGATCCACTGATGAAGGCAGAAAGGGCAAAGGCAAAAATGAAATCTGTCACGGTAAAAGCTGCCCCAGCCAGCAAGTCTGACTCAACAAGTCAATCTGTCACGCAAGATGTTGGGCCCACGGATAATGAAAGAGAACACATCCCACAGGATATTTTAAATCAGGTAGTTTTAAGGGATAAGGGCCGCTGCAGCTTTCAAAAATATGGACGAAGGTGCCATCACAGGAGGTTTCTTAACATTCATCACATTAAACCCGTAAAGGATGGGGGTCAGAATACAGTTGAGAATTTAACCATCCTTTGTGAAACACATCATATTTATCTTCATCATCAGGAAGAAATTGATAGATCTTTGGCACTGATTAGGCGGCTTCGCCTCGATGAGGGGATCAGCGGATAAAATCACAGGTTTATGCTAGAATTTTTTTATGGAACCAGAAAAGTATATTAACCCTTTTACGGACTATGGATTTAAACGCATCTTCGGTATGGAGGCGCATAAAGATCTATTGATCGATTTTTTGAATCAGCTTTTGGAGGGACAGGAAAGGCCAATTGTTGATTTAACCTACCTGCCAACTGAAAAACTAGGGGGCACTGAGTTTGATCGAAGGGCTGTGTTTGATCTGCATTGCACTACTCAGGATGGCGATTTTTTTCTGGTGGAGATGCAAATGGCATCGCATAAATTTATTAAGGACCGAACCTTGTTTTATGCCACCTTTCCAATTCAGTCACAGGCAAAAAAGGGAGAATGGGATTTTAATCTGAAAAAAGTCTATGCTATTGGTATTCTTGGATTCTGCTTTGATGACAAAGTGGGAACCATCCCCAATGAGGTCAAGACTGTGGCCCAGCTGCATAATAGCCAGTCCAAAGAGCTGTTTTATGACAAACTCAACCTTATATTTCTGGAAATGCCAAAGTTTTCCAAATCATGGCAGGAATGTGAAACAGGATTTGAAAAATGGCTATACCTTTTAAAAAATTTGCCCTTGCTGGAGCGAATGCCAGAAAAATTAAAGGAGCAAATTTTTACCCGCCTTTTTGAAGTAGCTGAAATTGCCAAACTGAATGTAGTGGAATATCACGATTACATTCAAAGTCGTAAGGTTTTTTGGGACAATTACAGCGCGTTTTTTACGGCGACTGAAAAGGGATGGATATCAGGACACGCCAAAGGCATGGCTGAGGGTAAGGCTGAGGGTATGGCTGAGGGCATGGCTCAAGGTATGGCTACGGGCATGGTCGAGGGCAGGCTTCAAAGTTTGATGGAGCTTTATCGGGAAGGTGAGCTTGGCCTTAAAAAAGTAAGAACAAAAATGGAAGCGTTTTTAGGGCAGGATCAGGATCCACTGGTGCAAAAATATCTCGAGCTGCTGCCCAAAGAGTAAACTCAGACTCTATCAGGATTCAGGATAAAATTTGTTTTAATGTTTCTACCAGAACTGACTGGGTCTTAATATCGACAGAAGGAACACTGTCCCAGTCATAGAACCAGATTGGCCTGGTTTTTAGTTCTTCTGGCTCTGAGTCATAACGAGGGAACAGGTGGCAATGCAGGGCCGGCTCAAGGTTGCCAAGCATTTCATAGTTGATTCTTAAAGCCTTTGTGACTTTTAAAATGGCATCTCCGCAAACAACCATATCGTTAAGAAATTTCTGCCTGTGATCTCCCTGTAAAGCGTTCAGATGAGGGACTACCGGATCCGGTAACAAAAGACAGTAGCCAGACACGACCTGTTTCTCTCCCAATATTAACCAACCAGAAGGCATCTTGCAAATCAGCCTCGCAAAACTGCCATCGCGACAGGAATCCACCATTTTATGAATGGCCGTGCTCATATTCCCTTACCCATGGCCCGTAGGGATAACAGTACAACCTGAGCTACCAGGGCCACATGACATACCATGCCGGCCTGAAACACTATCATACGATGGGGCTGCATCTGTTTGAGATAAAAAACTGTGTGCAGTGTCCTGGCCGCACAATAAAACCCC
>JACFNL010000191.1 GCA_019454875.1 Candidatus Cloacimonadota bacterium
GACTCTTGGACCGAAGTTCCGGAACCGTGGACCGAACTGCATCATAACGCGCAGACAGTTGCAAAAAACCATGTTTTTAAGGGGTAAGGCAAAACTGAAATTGGCGGCGACCATTGAGGCTTTGGATTTTACGCATGCAAATCGCCTTAACAAGGCGGAAATTCTGAGGCTAGCCAGTTGTGATTTTATACGCAAATTTCAAAATCTGTTAATCACTGGTCGTGTCCTTCCGGTTGGCATGCTGTACAAGTCTAAAGAATTGTATACCAGAGCTAATTTGGATTCCAGACCCCAGGGTTTGAATTTGTTTTTTGGGTAAACCCAGTCCCTTGGGGCTGGGGATGTTACTTGGCGTTGGCCTGTATTTTTTCTACTGTAGTCTTGTAGTTCCAGGGCAGGAACAATTCAGGGTTTTGTAAAACAGCTTTGCGGTGGAGGCTTAATATTGTGAAGTATTCAAATACATCAGCCTCACACAGCTCACAGGTGTAACTCAGAGATAAAAGGATATCCGAAACCATTGCTCCATGCTCTGTTGCATGAAACAGGGAATTCTTGCGGATTAAAACTTTCTTCTTGACCGCCCTCTCATCCGCATTGTTATCCAGCGGAGCATCTTTGTGTCTGGTAAATAGACTCAATCCTTCGTAGTGCCTAAGAAAATACTTCATAGCTTTACCAAGACTACTGTTTGGTTCCACTGTCCCAATCCTGGAGTTTTCCCGTTTCCTCGGAGGGTCGTTTAATCCTGGTGGCTGCTTTTTGTTTTTGGCTTTCTCATTCAGATACAGAAAACAGAGTTTACGAATTCTTTCCAGTATGGGGAGGCTTCGTTCTTTATGGAAAAGAAGCCTTGTTTCAGGGGCTACTCCCTGCTCTTTTAACAAAGCATCGTGATGCCATACCCTGGCAAGCCTTTTAATAATCAGTGTGACCAGATCAGGATGTTGCTCCAGTACCCGGTAAAACTGCCTTCTGGCATGAACCAGACAACGAGCCTCCTCCACAAAAATCTTTACGGAAGAGTCCAGATTATTACCCGCTAAAGCGTCAGCCATCAAAACAGGAGATGGCAATTCTTCTGGCCTTTTTAGCAAAATGCGGCTAACAGCATGTCCTGCCTGCTTTTCATCCGTAATAAACAAAGCGATTCTGTTCTGATCCAAAAGCTCAGCAAGCAATACGCTCGTGTGCATATTTACAGGTTTCTTTCCGCTGTTCTGCATAAGAACTTTCATGCGGGTATCATCGGCATACAAAACCTTGGCTTCAGAGGCTAAGCCCATCAGATAATTAAAAACAGGCCAGGCCCTATCTGCCATTCTTTCCATAATCTCAAACAAAGTTGAATCGGAAAGGTTGACACCAAAACCTGAGAATAAGCCCTGTAGCCTGTAAAGAGGTACACCACCCTTTAAATGAAGAGTAGGAATTAGGGCATGAACCGAATCATCATACTTTTCTGTTCCGGCTTCAGAAGGCATGGGAGCACAAAACACCTTGCGGCATCCGTTACACTGGTGCCGTTTCTTCACATAAATCACGACCTTTAAAGCACTCTGGGCAGTAAATCTCTGCTCGCTGGATGGGTCAATTTCACGGATACTGGATTTTTTACATTCCGGGCAGATATCCTTGGATTTCAGCTCATCTTCCACAAAAACGGTTTCGGAATTTTTATGTACTGTCGGTGGATTTGGACCATGACCAGGTTTCTTTTTTCCCTTGTCCTTAACAAGGTTATGCTCTGTTTCTAAGAAGTCTCCAGCCGGATTTTCTGCTTTATGTTCTTCTGGTAAATGCTCGGTCTTTTCCCCAAAAAAGTCCCGAAGCATGACCAATAAATCCTGTTCCTTGTTTTCAAAGGCAGCTTTTGTTGTACTCGCAATCTCTAAAGCAGCCAGGGCAATTTCTGCGGATTCTGTTGGCATACTGGCCCGGATTTCTTCTTTAAGCTGACTTAGTTTCTCGAAACCGACCGAATCAAATAGAGCAGCAGCCGTTGCCTGCTCTGGAAATGCTTTTACATATCTTTTTCTTCGTCTTGATGCCTTGCCCATAATTTTGAAATATTCTGGTTTATTACCAGAAGAACCCTATTGGATCATGACAAAAGGGATGATTTCAAGCCTTATTTTGTTGGGGAATAAAAAATGGCTTGTAGCCCACGGCTTGGTTTTTTTTCATCTGGTGGATTAAAAGAGTCAATTCAGGGGCGTAAATTTTATGGACTCCAGCCGGTTCCACCGTCTTTTTGGTATGCATTGAGGCATTATGGCTATGCTCAGCCTCAGGCCAGAATCTGATGCGACCACGAGAGAAGCGTTTTTGGCAAAGCCAGAATCCGCCTCCATCATAAAACAGGATTTTGAGAGTATTTCCCATACGATTACGAAATACAAAGATGGTTCCATCCATAGGGTTTTTTGAAAATCTTTCCCGCACTATCCCACAAAGGCCATCAATCCCTTTACGAAAATCCACTGGGTGAATTGCTGCAAATATTTTCTGCTGGATGGGAAGACCTAACACGAAGAACCCTTCGCATCAATCGCATAAGAACCAGGATTCATAGGCTGTAGATTCTGGCAAAGTTCAAGGAACGCTACAACATTTTCTGATGGGCCGGAATACGAAAAATCTACTCCTGGCCCTGCCTTGATATGCAGGGTGCTTAAAGATTTTGTCTCAACAGATGTTGCCTCAGATACAGGTGGATTGGAAACCAGCTCCCAGAAATCTGCGGGCTTTTTTGACTGTTTCTCAAACAGGGACTTGAGCTTTGAATGCTGAAGACTTAAAAGCTTACTGACCCTACCTAAGGGCAAAAATTTACATAAATCCACAGCCTCTTTCCAGAACAGTTCAGGTAATAGCCGGGTTCTGTTTTTTTGTTCCCGAAAGGCCTTCAACTCGTTCTTCAACTCAGCCAGCTTTAACGGCGCATTCTCTGATGTTATTTTCCTACCCACAAATACCTCCATAGTTATTCTGAAAACTAGAAGATATTTAAACCTTTCTTGAAACAAAAATCACGCAACGCTACCGGAAGGACACCACTGGTCCCACTGGAGTAGGAAAGACATTTCTTGGATGCGCACTGGCAGAGCGA
>JACFNL010000192.1 GCA_019454875.1 Candidatus Cloacimonadota bacterium
ATTACCGTAGCTCGAAAAAGAAGTTGCCAAGGTGTCCACCTACAAACCCAGACGGGATTTCTGGCAAATAGTTAATGCCGATTATTTTCGTTTAAGTATTGATACCACTGAATCCTTCAAAGCATTGGCAGAAAGGGCTAAAGCCAAAATGAAATCTGTCACGGTGAAGGCAGTCCCAATCAGTAAACCAGACCCAACAATTCAGTCTGTCACGCCGGATGCTGGGTCCACGGACAATGAAAGACCCAATTTCTTTAAATATTCTTTCACCAGATCATCATTTCCCTGACCCAGCAAGACTTTCATGCGAGAGCTTGTCTTCTCCAAAGAAACATCTCCATCACGATATAACTGAAACAAAGTTTCCAGAGTTCCTGATAGTTGCCCCACCTGTTTTCCTTGCTCAATGCCAATTTCTATACCTTGTTCCAAGCCTTGTTCTAAGCCTTGTTGCAGCCCCTTTTGCAGGCCTTTTTCGGTTGCCGTCATAAAAGCACTGTAGTTATCCCAATGAACTTTGCGGCTTTGAAAATAGCTGCGGTACTCCTCGGCATTCATTTTGGATATTTCGGCAATCTCAAACAGTTTGGTAAAAATCTGCTCCTTTAATTTTTCAGGCATTCGATCAAGCAATGGCAGGTTTTTTAAGAGATAAAGCCACTTTTCAAAGCGGGTCTCACATTCCTGCCAGGATTTGGTGAACTTGGGCATCTCCAGAAAAATCAGGTTGAGTTTATCGTAAAACAGCTCCTTAGACTCGCTATTGTGCAGTTGGGCCACTGTTTTCACATCAAAAGGACTGGTGCCTGAAGATTCATCAAAACAAAACTTCAAAATACCGACAGCGTAAACTTTTTTCAGATTAAAATCCCAATCCCCTTTTTTGGCCTGAGATTGAACGGGGAAAGTGGCATAAAACAGGGTGCGATCCTTAATAAACTTATGAGCCGCCATCTGCATTTCCACCAGAAAATAATCTCCATCAGAAGTGGTACAATAAAGATCAAACACGGCCCGGCGATCATATTCGGTGGCTCCAAGATGCTCGGTAGGCAGATATTTTAAATCAATAATTGGCTTTTCCTGACCTTCCAGAAGCTGATTTAAAAAATCAATCAGAAGATCTTTGTTGGCCTCCATGCCAAAAATGCGCTTGAAACCATAGTCAGTAAACGGATTAATGTATTTTTCTGGATCCATAAATAAATTTTAGCATAGATAGAGTGATTTAGCCTCAGGAAATCAGGCATACGCATAGTTGACAAAACACTGAGAATCTTTAAACTGATGGTATGAAAAAAATACTTCTGCATACAACTACTGTCTTTTTAAGCTTGATAGCGGTTATTCAATCTGAGACAACCTTGGGGTTTGATGATATTTCCCGTGCTGGTGGTGTCAGCCTTCAAGAGGTTAGTCCTACTGAAACCGAAGATGGTCGCCGTACTATCCAGTTGGATGGAATGACCTTGAATCTAGGGGCCACCGAAGCTGAGAGGCAACAAAACTATCAGGTTCTGAATCGTCAGTATCAATCCCTGAAACAGTGGTTTTTAGGTGAATTTGAAGAAAATGCCGGTCGCTACAAAGGGCTGGGAGCATTTTTATGGAAAAAGATAGAGAGTCTGGCCAGTGGCATGTCTCAGGACAATACCAGCAGCCAGGAAAATATCCGCAAATACATGCAGATGATCATTTTTGCCCAGTCTTTAAAAGATAGGCACCAGAGTGATGTGGCCCTGATTCCTGCTTCTGCTCCAGAACATGAATTTTATTTCAGACTGGTAGAAAGACCTGCGGGCCGACTGTTTGCACTGACCGAGGATTTTGATTCTCCTGAGCCCAGATATCCTATAAAGGTAAAGGTTGATACCAGAACAGATAACCTCAGAGTAAGAGGTATTCAGAATGCCAACGAGGTTTTAGGCTCACTGCCTAAAGGAACTGTGATTGATGCTCAAGCTGTAATGCTAAAAGGTCTGATACCCGTGGGATACCGTATCGTTTTGCGGGGAAATTCCAGTATAGGTCGAAGGAATGGATTTTTGGCCGGAGCTTATCTTGCTGTGGAAAACGGGGCAAGTATCCGTATGCTTCAAGGCGATGATCGTAATGAGCTGACAGGCCTTCAATATCTATACGAAAAAATCTGGCAGTCAGTGCGAGCCGGGGCTGAGGCCCGTGGCCTTTCAGCTGCTGCGCTTTTGGATAGTGAGGCTGCTGCTCCTGTGGTTACTGAATCGGTGGCCAATACTCCTTCTGTAAGCAGTGATTTCTGGGATGCCGTGGAGCACTGGAGTCAGTCTGTCAGTGAGGATTTAACCCCATTACGCACTGCCGAGGGACAAGCAGAACTACAACTTCCTGCCCAATTTCAGGAACTGGTTTCAGAATATCCGTTTTTTGATCCAAGAAACGGAGGTATCAATCGTGAAGCTTTGAAATCCATGATCGCTGAGGCAACAACCCAGGAAGAAGTTGATGCAATTCAGGTACGGGTCAACGAGTTGACCCAGAAATTTTCTCAGCTTCTACGACCTATTGAAGACCCCTCGCCAACGGCTCAAACCGACAGTGTATTTTTCTATCTTGAAAATGCCAAAAAATTTCGTGACCTGGAAAAACAGATTGCCGATGTCAATTCCCGCTTGAGTATTGCCGCTGGAGCCGAGGGGCTGGATTTAGCATCCGTCACTCGGGATACTCCCCTACTGTTTGAGTTAAAATCTGCTCTTGAATCCGATACCGTGAAGGAATATTTCACCAGTGGAAAAATGAATTTAAGCTCTTTGGCCCAGAGATTTGGTGATGCCAGAGCCAGACCGTACCGGGCACAGGTTCTAGGAAATCTAAGAACATCGGTAGATAAAATACTGGCCATTGATATCAGTAGATTGACTCAGGAAGTACGACAGAGAAACAACCCGGATGCCAGTCCAGCCGACTCGGTTACAGTTACGGACTCAGAAACTGACTCTGAAATTGCTTCTGATGTTGTCGTAGATGCCGCACCTCAGCCTGAAGTTACTCCAAGCCAGCCAGTGT
>JACFNL010000038.1 GCA_019454875.1 Candidatus Cloacimonadota bacterium
GCTGTTCCTGGGTACGAAACACAAGGGACAAGTAGAAATCTTCCAGTATTGTTCCTAACGAAGACCCCTTGTTTAGAATGAGTGCCTTTAATGCTTCAACACCTGTACGACTATCCTGTGCCAGGCTTCGGAAGAACTCATCCCCTGGGGTGTTAGTAGTTTCAAAATTACCCCCCATTTTATGAAAGAGATAGGTAAAAAACAGATAGGAAAACCCTCTAAGCTGCGAATTTCTGACATTGTCCAACAAGTCCCGAGGTGTTTTTTCAAAAAAGACCCGATCCATAAGATCAGAATCAGTAATATACCCGGCATATACTGAAACAGGATCTGCCAGAAACAGACTCACCTCACTGACTGGTTCAGCCGGTACATTTAAAATCAGTTCCTGCCCCTGAGGGAATGGTCTTTGTTTTAAGAGCCTGTAAAGGATATATTGGGCATACCCTTCCTGTATCCAGGCTTCCTTGTTGGTGTTTTGCTGGTAGAGGATCAGCTTTCCAAGGGAGCGGACTGCATCCTGCCAGGTCTTTTTTCGGTTCACACCAAATACTAGTTCCCGCCCTAAAGTTCCTGGATTGAGATCAACATAGATGAGATTGCTACGATTCAGGCCCGAGGCTGCCTCCTGATCCAGGGGATCAAAACGGGCCGCAAAATAGGAGCCTTTGCGTTCATCCTGGGAAGGATCGGAGCTGAAGCCATCCTGTATGTCCAAAAACACAAAATTAATCCCATCCAGAGATGCGTTGGCTGGAACCTTAAATGAGGTAGCCAGATTCTCCATAGTTAGAATAATTTGCCTCATGGTATCCGCAAATTGGTCCAGAACTGCAAGACGGTTATTCTGAGATATACTGCCTTCCGGATCAAGGCCAGTTGGGGTAGAAGTATTCCATACTCCTTCCTCGACAAACATTCTCAATTCCCAGCCGGGGCGAATGGTTTTCTGTACCCGGTTGACAGCATTAAATGCCGTAATTCTATCCGGGCTTGAGGCTGATTTGAGAGGATCTCTAAACTGAAATAACCTTGTCTCCCCAAGACCAAAAGACCGATTGATTACACAAAACCACAGGCAGAGGCTCAAAAATTGCAATAGGCGCATACCTTCTGGACTTCGTACCAATCAGAAGATTTTTTTATGCTGTTTTAGGAAATGCCAGACGATTGAGAAGATTTCGGGCACACCACGACAGAAGGACAGCAAACCCTAACAGAATGAAACCTGATGCAACAATCCCCATTTGTATACTGAGCCAGGCAAAACCAACCAGAGGTAACAAAAAAAGCATCGTGAGCCTACTTAAAAACCAGGAGTCCCTGATCTGTTCTGCAAGGATTGGACTGTTTTGATAATAAAAGGCCACAAAATCTCGACCCCAGGCCGAATTCATCAGGATTAAATCCCTGAATTCACATAAAATAGAAACCATGGGATGAGACTTACTCTGAAAAGCTGCAGTAGCAATAAAACAGCCACCACCGCCACTAGAACTGGAACTGCCGGTCTGCGCTTCTCCTGAGGATGTCCCGGTAAAACTTCCACTAATCAATTCCGAAATTGTGGCAAAGGACTGGTTTATGCCACCAGAAGTACGGGTAAATGTCAGTGTAGACCAGGAGGGGTTGGATATGACGATGCGAACTGTCTCAGAAAAGCTATTAATCTGATGTGAAGTTGCCAAAGAAGAATAGATTACCTGACCACCCTGCACTACTGCCATGTGAAAGGCTGAAGAGGCCGTAACTACTCCAGAAACATTGGAAGGCAACAAAAATATGCGAAACTCCCAGGGACGATATGTCAAAGACACGGATTTATCGTCCGTCAAAGAGGACAAAACGGCTGTGCCATTTTCAGTAAAGGAGTCCAGACGGTAAGTAATGTCTCCAGAATCCCGGTCGGCCGCTAAAGCCACCACAAAATCACGAAACACCTGAGAAAAATTTAAACCAACCTGGGCCAGTGCTGTTTCCATACCGGCCACACCTTTAACCGGACTTTGTACTATCTGCCTGATTAACTGATCGGCCCCGGCTGTGTTCTGCGAAATCTCTCCGCCCAGTCTTTGCCAGAGATAATTAAAAAACAGATATCCAAGCCCCCGTAGTTCTGCGGAATCATCTCTGGACCCGAGCTGATCGGTTAGCTGTGGCTCATCTCTGGTCATCAACAGGCTTGAGGTGGGATTGGTAAGCCAAAAAGGTACCTGGGATGGCTGATCCACTGGACTGTTTAATATCTTTTCCCCGTTCACAAACTGCTTTTGATGTAAAAGCCTGTAAATGGCAAACTGCGAAAATCCTTCATTAATCCAGATAGACTCACTGCCATCATACTGATTATGCAAAACATGCTGAAACTCATGGGCGAGTACATGATAAAAATCTTTTTTGCGCAAGCCATACTGCACTGTGCTTCGACCACCTGGATTATTAGGAAAGGTATCCATGTGCAGGATATTCATCAGATTATCATTGCCACTGCCCCCGCTGCGGTCGGTGGGATCAAAATATCCTCCCACATAGGAGCCACCAGTACCTGGAAAACCATCCCGAATATCATAAACTAAAACATTGATCCCATCGGATGCTGAATTGTTAATAGCCTGAAGATCTCCAAATGCAGATACAGCTCCAGGTAATATCAAATCCCTGACCCGGTCTCCGATTTCATTCACCACAAGCTGTCTGTCTGCCTGAAGATTCACAAGCCCAAAGAGTCCATCTGCGGAATTTAAATGGTTAATTGTGGCACTGTTAAATTCATCACTTCCCACCCAGATGTTTACAGCCGTTTGACCAAACTGAGTGGTAGATTGAGCCTGATACTTCAAAACAAATGGTTTGTCTACATACCCCTGGCTGAATACATTATTCAGAATTTTGAAGGTTCTGACTGTGCCTACAGTCTGCAAAGCCTTGCTTACAGAACCTTGAACTTCCAATTCAGGGAGAACTACTCTTGACTTGTTCATTTGAATCCAGTTGGCCTGCATCATATGCTGCACACATACAGGCTTTAAGGTCAAAGCCTCAGAATCAGCTCCATAACAAGCTCTCAAAATCCCAGCAATACCCAGAAGCAGGCGAACAATTCTCATGTCATATTCTCCCTGTAAACCTAAGTCCTTAGAATCCTAAAACCCAAGAAAGTTCTTCTTGCGTTTTGGATCTTCCTTTTTTTCATCCAGCGGTTTTTCCGGTGCTGGTGGTCCAATTACGATGCGGTTGGCTTCCGCCACACCTTTAGGAGCAAGACGCATTCTGATTTTAACGGGAATTTCCACTACCCTGGGTGAACCATAGGACGAACTGTTGCGCACAAAGTTGTTGATCTCGTCAGCAACCATCTGGAAAGCTCGCAGTCTGCGATTTTTGGCCGCTGTGTCCTTACGAAGATAACGAAAACCAATTGCCGCATTATAATATTTGGAATACCCTTCATTAACCCCATCATCATACTGACAAAGGTAATTGCCTGCTTTTTTTACTGGTATGTGCAAAACATGGCTGTCTTCCGTTTCCATAGCCGAGAGTCGCACCCCAACCCTTGTGCCTGAATTGATGGGCTGATTAATGACAATTTCATTTTCCTTGCCAATGTGCAAAGACAGGTTTTCAATCGACTTCATCAACCTGCCTTCTGTATCCCCTACAGTACCTACCTCAAAGACTTCAATACGAAAAACAGGCTCTGTTTTACCATCTGAGTTAAATTCTGTGCCCTTGGTATAATACTTGGGTTCAATAAAAATGGATTTAAGCTCATCCCCCTGCTCGAACAGATAAAAAACAGCCTCAGAGGAGGTCATTTTGGAGTTTTTGAAGCGGATTTTCTGCTTGTAGTTTTTGCCCAGTGTAATCAGGGCCTTGGAACCGATCTGCATCATATTGTCACTATCTGCCGACTTCTGATCTTCACGCAGGATCAGATCCTCTACTTCTTCAAAATCTACTCCTACCTGCAAGGTATCTAGCAGACGATCTCCAGGTACGGTCAGAACAATGCTACCCTCAAACACATCCCGCTCGGGCTCATTAGCCCAGATGCTCTGAGCCAACAATACTGATACCAAAAAAAACTTTCGCATTACAAATTCCTCTTTCAGCTATCCAAAGATGCTTCTTCACCTACAGTTTCCACAACCCATACCTTAATCATGGCACTGATTTCTGTATGTAGAAAATCATTAAGTCCACCACTGGCAAATTCTCTGAATTCATCGCTTGGATGAACACCGTTGATTATCAGATCGTGGGGCAGAAAATTCATATTGACCGTTTCTGTTACAAAATTGTGCTTCAAATCGACTTTTAGGCTACCTGTGTCAGCCCAGTTGTCTCTCCATGCTTCCAGATCCTGCTTTATCCCATTTTTGGAATAAAGGGCAGCATCCACCTTGATCAATGGGTCGGGATCCTGTCCCCCTGTCTGCGACCAGTCATTGTCAGGATGAGGTTTGATAATAATTTTGCCAGTCTGTTTAAAGGAGGCATGGGATGTTTGTGAAAATCCACCTTCGCGGTGAGGATCCTCAAATACAATCACATTCAATAGAGATGGATGACCTGCTACTTCTTTTTTCATGGCCGTAAAACTGCCACCAGATAAACATTTCCCTGTACTACCAGAAGGCCAACCCCCTGAAACCAGCCTTCCAGAAACACATCACCCCGAATAAAAGTAATGCCATCCACCTTCACCGGGGCTGACATATCATGTTTTCGCGAACGGGGCCCGTAGCGGTTGGGATCAAAAATTGGAGCCCGTCTCCAGTCCCCATAGCCATACAGGGGCACAACCTTATTGTACCTCACCGAGTTATATCCTCTTTCTCCCTCAAACACGATATCTTTCAGATAACGGTTGTGATTGGCATTGCCATTCATGGAATAAATCTGGGGTTCCAGTTTTACTTTGGCCATATCCCTATAAAACTCCAAAGGCCGCAGTTTAATAACTTCATCCGTGTAATAACCCAGACTGGCCCTTACATCTTTGGAGTATGGTTCCTTAGGCACTGGCTGCCCAAACATATTAAACTGTCGAAAGACCCCAAATCGCTCATATTCGATGGTGCCTGCCTCCAGAAAATCAATCCCACCATCGGCCAGACCATAACTTTTTGGTGGATGATCCATGTAATAATACTCTTCCCATGTCAGTTCATTTTTTTTAATCATCTGACGCATGTTCCAATCAGACAATTCCGCCGTGATTCCATTTTTTACATAAACATCTCCGTTAAACACAGCCAGATCGGAGGGAAGAATGGAGTCTTCAAACTTGTAATTCAGATGCTCCTTTTCGCGGATAAACAGACCATGATCCGGGGCAATGATACCCATATATACGGCTCTGACCCCATAAACCGCCAGGATCCGTTTGCGATGGGCTTCATTTAACAGATTGGTATAGGTGGCTGTTGCCTCTATCCTGATATCACCTTCAAACACTCCCATATTTGGATAACCGCTAGGTTTGGGTTCAAAATTCACCACTAACTGTAAAGACTTGCTACCCCTCCCTACTTTAAGTTTCTGAACCTCATCAAAAAGGATGTCAGGCATAGTGAAGTCAAACGGGTCCCCATCAGAAATAGCCTGGATCAATTCCTGATTGAGTTTTTTATCTGCCTTGAGATAAAACAGTGCCTGTTCTACTCCGGCTTCTGCGATCTGCTCGGCGATGGTGTAATCTACATACTTGTTGGTGAGCTTGTTCTCGGACTGGGCCATAAAGACAAGGGCGTAGGCCAGAATGAGAATCACAACCCCTAGAATCAGCACCAGGGGAAAAATGAACCCCCGGCGATTATAACACCGCGCTTTTATGCTCATCGTCCCTGCATTCCTGCCTGGATCAGTAAATAAAAGTCCTCGGCCTTGAGAGAGGCACCACCAACTAGTCCACCATCCACTTCCTTATGGGCCATATAAGATGCAATGTTACCAGTCTTGACACTGCCACCATAAACAATGGGCACAGATTGAGATACCGAAGAACTGCTCATGGAAGCGATGGCCTCGCGAACCACGGCTATACCGCTTCGTGCATCTTCTTCCGAAGCATTCACACCGGTACCAATTGCCCATACTGGTTCGTAGGCAAAATACATCTTAGCTATATCATCCTGACTCAACCCCTCAAGACCTTCACGAATCTGGGATTGAAGCACCGATACTGTTTTGTCAGACTCCCGCTCCGCCAAAGTCTCTCCAATACAGTACATGGGAGTTAACCCCTTGGTCAGGGCCTTTTTAACCTTGGAATTCAAAAACGGTCCCTTTTCAAAAAACAGGGAACGGCGTTCGGAATGGCCTATCAGAACATGAGTACAACCCATGTCAACCAGCATGTCAGCACTCACTTCTCCTGTAAATGCTCCCTTGTCTTCACTATGCATGTTCTGGGCCCCGATGCGAATCTGAGTGCCGCTCAGGGTCTTTTGCATCAGACTCAGATATGGGAATGGTACAAAAAGAATGATTTCAGAGTTAACTGGCAAAGGGCAATTTACAAAATGCTGAAGGTATTCCTCAGTTTGTTTCCATGTACCGTGCATTTTCCAGTTTCCACCAAATACTACCTTACGCATGTCAACTCCCAGTATTTTACAATAACCCGAAAAAAGCAGTGTACGGCAATTGCAGCAAAACTGTAAATTAAAAACAAAGGGACTGGAGATTCTCCAGTCCCAATCTATTTCATCAAAAATTCTTAGGGTTACTCCCTGGCAAACCACTGGTCCCGAAGCTTCATATACTCAGCGTAAGAAGAGCTTAAGTCTTCTTGACTGTGAACATTTGCACCGGCCTCATATTCCTTCTGCTTCAGATACATTTCCTGACGCAGTCGGGCATCCAGACCCTCCGAGGTGCTGGGTGCAAAAGCACCAAATGGAGAAGAAAGCTGATTTTGGGAAGAACCACCCAATGGAATTACCTGATTGGCCTGCACCGTATTACTGGTAGTAGAGTATCTGCCATTGGTCATGCCATAAGCACCCATTTGATTGCCCATGCCCATCTGGTTCCCCATACCCATTCCCATGCCCATTTGATTGTTCATTCCCATGCCCATCTGGTTGCCCATACCCATCTGATAGCCCATACCAGTGGTTGCCCCATAACCAAACTGATTCAGGCCACTCTGGGCATACACTGCCTGATTGTATACAAAATTGGGCTGCTGCTGTGACACAAGGGCCTGATTGTATGGAAACTCAGGCAAAAAGACCTGACCATACTTAGGCTCAACCATGTTAGAAAACATGGATTGATAATCCCAGAAGGCCTTATCAAAGGTAGTCTTGTCACTCATGGCAAAAGGGCCGGATCTCTCAATTTTTCTCAAGGCATCCATAAATCTTGCCTGTTTCAGCTTTAACTGCTCCTGAGTCTGGTAAACAAACTGCCTGGCAAAAGAGCGAAACACCTGTAAAAACTGTTGTTTGGCCTGTTCTTTTAAACTCGGATTTGTGGCTGGTGTCTGCTGCCATCTCACAAACAGTCTTTCATAATTGGTCATAGGAAACTGGCCTGTTGCCCTAAGAATCTGAGGGGAAAACATGGCCTGATACTGTTTAAATGACTGATACAGCTGGGTTATTGCCTGATCATCTCCACCCATACCAAAAAAATTGGACCACTTGCCTGCACTTGCAGCCATAGCCTCATCAGCGGCAATAAAACTTTCTAGTGTGTAGGTCTGCATAATGGACTGCTGTTCCACATACTGCAATCTTTGCTGGATTTCCTGTTGTTCCTGAGGAGAACGAGTATGCAGAAGCTGATTCAGGCTGTTGGTAAATGTACTCATTGACTGCCCAAATGTTGCTAATTCAAACAGGCCATTGGCCAGATTAGCTTCAGCATTACCCGCTAGTGCGCCCAGGCAAATACCAGCCAGGACTGTTTTTTTCATTCTGCGGATTGTGTTCCTCATATCAGGACTCCTTAATCACCATTTTGTTTACCACACCTACTACGAGAGATTGTGAAAAATGTTTCCAAGTTTAAGCAGCAAACAGATTCTGGTCTGATTTTCCCCATAATGATCTGGAAAAAGGGTTTCTTCAAGTACAGGCAACAAGCGATATATGGACAGTGCCGCCGTATTGGATGGGGATACTGTAAGCTCCATTTTGGCAAAACCTTCCCCATACAACAAATGCACCAGATCCTTAAAACCGCCCGTCCCAAGACCTATGCCCTGAAACTGTGGCATAATTCCATAAGAAAACAGGTAAGCTGTATCTGAAGACTGACTATGATTCATGACCAAAGCATAACCACTGGAATTACCATTCCGATCCTGATAAAGATAAGCCCGTTGATAAGCTACCAGAGGTACCAGGGTATAAAGGTTGACCGCGTCCTGCAAAAACAGGATCTTCTCCATTTTTAGCAATAAATCAATATTGTGTTTTTCATGGGGTAATACCCTGACCCAAAAGTATTCAGTTGCCTGCATAAAACTTCAGGTAAGCCTCTTCCACACTATCCCGAAATCTGAGACGGAAAGGTTCAGGATCAAATCTTTTGGCGTTTAAAATACAGTTTTCTTTGGAAAACTCCATTGATTCAAACAAATCCAGAGCATCCAGAAGAGAATCAGCGGTCTGCTCCCTAAAAAAGATCCCACTCTGATTCTCTGACACAGTCTCAAGAGCTCCCCCAGCTCCGTAGGCAATTACAGGGACACCACTGGCCTGGGACTCAAGCGGAGTGATCCCATAGTCTTCTTCCCCAGGAAATAAAAAGGCCTTAGCTTCCCTGTACAGGGTCTGGGTTTCCAAATCGCTGACCCTGCCTACAAATTCAACCCGGCTACCTGAAGCCATCTGTTTGAGTCTGGCTTCCTCTGGCCCGGTACCTGCCACTATCAGCCTGCGATTGCTGCGAACACAGGCCTCCACGGCCAGATCAATCCGCTTGTAAGGAACCAGGGCCGACAGTACAAAATAATAATCTCCCTTGGTTGATGAGGGCGAAAACCTTGACAGTTCTACTGGTGGATGAATCACCTCAGACTCACGGCGGTAGTATTTTCTGACCCGTCTGGCCACATACTCGGAAATGGAGCAGAAATGATCGACTCGATTGGCACTGTTTACATCCCATTGCCGCAAGCAGTGCATGTTTGCTGGCCAGACAAACTGCATCAACCAGCGGGGGCGGGCTGCCTCCTGATAGACTTTGCAAAAATCCCAGGCATATCGAACCGGAGTAAACAGATAGCAGTAATGAAATACCCGAGGAGTGGTCACAATGCCCTTGGCTACACAATGGGAGGTAGATATCACCAGATCATATCCACTAAAATCAAAGGACTCAATAGCCATAGGAAACAAAGGCAGCCACCACTGATGTCTCTGGGGCACCCCCCAAAAATTCTGCAAAAATGAGGTGTGAATGGGACAGGAGGCAATCAGAGGGGAAATGCTTTCCTTATCTAGAACCAGAGTATAAATGTCCCGGGGCCCAAAGATCCGAATCATTTCTTCAAGAACTCTTTCACCCCCACGCATACCTGTCAGCCAGTCATGCACAAAGGCAATTTTTTTATTTGAAAAATCAATTCTGGATTCCAACATGGTTAGCCTCAGACATTAAATCGAAAATGCATCACATCTCCGTCCTGAACCACATATTCCTTGCCTTCAACCCTCAATAAACCCTTTTCCTTGGCCCCGGCTTCACCCTTACATGTCACAAAATCATTGTAGCTAATAACCTCTGCCCGGATAAATCCTTTTTCAAAATCGGTATGAATCACACCGGCGGCGGCAGGAGCCTTATCCCCCTGATGAATTGTCCAGGCTCTGACTTCCTTAACTCCGGCTGTAAAATAGGTCTGTAAGCCCAGCATGGAATAACTTTCACGGATCAGACGATTCAAACCACTTTCTTTAAGACCTACACCTTCCAGAAATTCAGCTTTTTCTTCCTCACTGCCAAGTTCGGCAATTTCAGCTTCAATTTTTGAACATACGGTGAGGACTGAATTTCCTTCCCTGTCTGCTTTTTCACGAATGCAGTTCACCAAAGGCAATGAATCCTCCTGCCCTATCTCAGACTCAGCAATGTTGGCCACATACATTACCGGTTTCATGGTGATTAAAAACAAAGCATCCAGAAGTTCCCGTTCTGAATCCGTCCATTCCAGCCTTCCCAGCCAGCGACCAAGTTCTAAAAGCTCCTTGACGCGAAGCAATAGCTCCATTTCAGCCTTGCCATCTGCTGTCTGTGAGCCCTTTTTTGATTTTAGAAGTCGGGCTTCTACAGTTTCAAGATCCTTAAAAATAAGCTCCGTCTCAATAATTTCTATGTCCCTCAAGGGTTCGGGACTTCCCTGAACATGGACCACATTAGGATCCACAAAACAGCGAACCACATGCAAAATTGCATCCACTTCCTTGATATGCCCCAAAAACTTGTTTCCAAGCCCCTCGCCTTTGGATGCACCTGCCACCAGGCCGGCAATATCTACAATTTCAACTACAGCCGGTAAAACCCGCTCTGGATTAACAATTTGGGATAATCCCTTAAGGCGGTGGTCAGGGACCTTGATGATTCCCACATTTGGTTCAATGGTACAGAAAGGATAATTACTGGCCTCAGCTCCCGCAGAAGTTAAAGCATTAAAAAGTGTGGATTTGCCTACATTTGGCAGGCCAACAATACCGCAACGAAGTCCCATGGGTTATTCTCCATCTATTGATTAAAGTTGAGTCAGACTGGTGTTTAAAAATTTGTTCGAATTGTACATGGGGTGAGGCTTGTAGTCACGCACTGCTTCTGCTACGGCAAAAACCTTCTTCTTGTACCACAGAAGTATACGGGACATATCATCTCGAGCCATGACAGCTGCTTCTCTTAAAAGCTCTTCTCTACGAACGGAATCCGTCTCCTGACGGCTGGCTTCCAGAACAGAATCAAACCCTGGCTGATTATAATGGGAATAGTTTCCCATCAGGCCCAGACTTGTTGAATGATAAAGAGGGAATAAAAAATTATCCCCATCAGGAAAATCAGCAACCCAGTTTCGATAATAAATCTCATAATCCAGATTTACCAGCTGTTCGGTAAAACCATTCCAGTCCCGGGGAATAATCCTGACTTTAACCCCAATTTCTTCTAAAGACTGTTTAATAACCTCACACAAAGCAATATTCATAGGGTCATTATAGACTGATAATCTAAGCTCCTGACCCGCATATCCAGATTCAAAGAGCTTTTGTTTGGCCAGCTCCAGATTAAATTCTGCCCCACCCTCCCTAAGAAATCCTGAAAGTCCTGTAGGGACAGGACCCGTGGCCAGGGTACCCAATCCCTTCAAAAGATTTTTCAAGATTGCCTCACGGGGAATGGCATGAGCTAAAGCCTCCCGCATTTTTATATCCTGAAGCAGGGGTGATTTCATATTCAAACCCAGAAAATAGACATTAAATTCCTCAATGTCCAAAGTGCGAAAGCGTTTGTCTGCCCTGAGATTTTCCACTTCCTGAGGCGGAACTTCTATTAAATGTAGTCCCCCGCTTTTAAATTCTGAAACAATGGTAAATGGATCCTTGATGATTCTAAACCAGATAGCCTGCAGGTTTCCCGAGGTCTTAATCTGGGTGTTTCGAGTCAGAAGAACTTCTGTATCCCGAACCCATCGGGAGAGAACATAGGGACCACTGCCGGGAGGAATTACCTCTCCATTAGCCACCTCATTGGCCGGAAGAATGGCCGTCTGCGGCATAGCTAGATAGGACAAAAAGGGTGCAAATCTGCGGCTAAGAATTATTTCCAGGCTCTTTTCATCCAGAACCCTAACCCCACTCAAGGTCTGGGTAAGACCATCTCTTAGGGCCTGATAACCCGCAACAGGCTCCATCAGCCAGGCACGGGGGCTGGCTGTAGCCGGATGGGCCAAGCGGTTTAAGCTTGTGACTACATCTACTGCCCGAACAGGTCTGCCATCTGAAAATCTCAGCCCATCCTGGAGTGCAAAGGTGTATGTCAAACCATCTTTACTGACCTTGTAATACTTGGCCGCATCATAAATCAACTTTCCCGAAGTATCAAAACTGACCAGATTGGAGTAAATCAAGCCTAAAAGAATCCCGGAATGGGTGCTGGTTGAAAGGGCAGGATCAAGAGTTCTGGGATCTGCCTGTAAAACTGTCTTTAAGGTTCGTTCCGGAAGGGATGGCTTATTAAACCAGCAGCCGTTCAAAAAGAAGATTGAACAAAAAATCAGAATAAAAAAGAACTGATTACGCATTACGAATGGACTTTTTTAAAGCCTCTGCCTTTTCAATCCAGAAATCCTGATCCTCAAAGTCAAGAAGCCTATCCAAAGCCTTGTGTGCATGATGGCCTTCTTCAAGAGCATTGTGACAGAGTGCCTTATGATAAAGAGCATGAGAATCTGCCTCGAATGGCCTCCCTGTACTTATCCTGAAGCCGGTAAACATCTCCTAGGCCGTTGTAGGCATAAATATCCTCAGAATCCAACTCGATTGCCCTTAAAAACGAAGACTCAGAATCCTCATACATTTCCTGCTCTGCCAGAAGTCTACCAAGGGAATAATGGGCATAGGCATATTTAGGCTCATTTTCAACTGCCCGCTTCAGATGAACCCAGGCCTTAAGAATCAATCCCTTGCGCTTTTGACACAGGGCCAGATCCGTTAATAATCCGGCATTGTTCGGCTCAAGAATCTGGGCCGCCTCATACATTGCCAAGGCAATATCCGAGTCCCCGGTTTCCTGCATAATGGAAGCCATTGCTGCCTTGATTTTCCAGTTTTTCGAGTCCAGTTGTTCGGCCTTGCGAAAATAACCTAAAGCCTGATCCAGACGGTCTTCTTCCAACTCAAGATTTCCCATGCTGTAATACCCGACCGAGGACTCAGGAGCAGAGGCAATCAGCTTTCCAAAAATGGATTTAGCCGTCTTCACATCCCCTTCTCTTAAATAAATCTCACCCAGATTTACGAGCAAAAGATGATTGTCAGGCTCAATCTCCATAGCCTGCTCTATCACAAACTTGGCATCTTCAAGATTACCCTGCTGAAACAGAATGATCGCCTTGGAGTTGTAGTTGTAGATGTCATCCTTATCTATAAAAATAGCCTTGTCCAAGGATTCCAGGGCCAGATCAAACTCCCCGCTCAACTTGTAGGCCAAGGCCAGTGAGTTCCAGGAATAAACATCCTTTTCATCAATAGCCACAGCCTTTTTGAATTCGGCAATGGCTTTGGGGAAGTCTCCCTGATCCAGATATGTGTTACCTAGAATGTAGTGACTGAACAAATCATTGGGCCGAATCTTCAAAGCCTGCTGCAATACCTGAACCGCTGCATCAAAATGCCCTTTCTCATTGTAGACAAAGGCTAGCTTGTTGTAGGCATAAATATCCTCGGGAAAATAACGGATTGCCTTTTGCAGGCACTGCTCAGCCTGATCCAGGTCTCCTTTTCTTACAGCCTGAATTCCTTCTTCATAGTATTGATTTTTTGACATTCAATCCCCAAAAACCAGTGAGTTTCTGAATCATTCTGGAAACATCCTGGCAATTTGTCAAGAAACTCTGTGGACTCAATGGCTATCTGTAGGCATTTCCTGACGCTATAAGCAGACGGGAAACAAAATACAGTACCACTCTTAATCTTCCCATTGTACATGCAAAGCCTCTTGAACTGTCTGAACCCCAATAAAATCGACACCATCGACTTTACCAAGACTCACCATAGCCCGCTTAGGCAGTACAAACCTAACAATTCCCTGCCGAATTGCAGTTCTGACCCTCAAATCGAGACGGGAAGGCATACGAACTTCCCCCCCCAGACCAACTTCACCTAAAAACAGAACTCCTTTGGGCAATACCTTTTCATTAAAAGAGGAATATAGTGCCGCACAAATGGCCAGATCCAGGGCCGGATCGGCTGCTTTAATACCTCCGGCAAGATTTACGCAGGCATCATACTGTCCCAGTTGCAGGCCTGCGTGTCTCTCAAGAACGGCCAAAAGAAGGTGTAACCGGTTTAAATCAAGCCCCATAGCTGTTCTTCTAGGATAGGTAAAATGATTGTCTGTTACCAGGGCCTGAACTTCGACCAGAAATGGTTGAGATCCTTCCAGCAGTACAGAAACAGCCGATCCCGAAGCCAGGGAAGCCTCTGCCATAAAATAGGAAGCCGGATTTTCTACAGGAAATAACCCGCCTTCTTTCATTTCAAAAACCGAAACCTCATCTGTGGCCCCAAAACGATTTTTTATGCTTCTTAGGATACGGAAATAGTGCTGCTTATCGCCTTCAAACTGTAGAACCGTGTCTACCATGTGCTCCAAAAGTTTGGGACCTGCCAATTCCCCATCCTTGGTTATATGTCCCACAATCAGTACTGTCAAATCCCTTGACTTGGCAAATTCCAGAATTTTATAGGTACAATCGCGAATCTGGGCAATACTTCCGGGAACAGACTGAAGCTCAAGAGAGCGGATGGTTTGAATTGAATCCAGAATCATGACCTTGGGCTTGAGGTTTTCACAGGCATTTAAGATAGCCTCAAGGGATGACTCGGCAAACAGCCACAAGGATTTTCCGCTGATTCCCATACGCAAAGCCCTAAGTTTAATCTGTGGTTCGGATTCTTCTCCTGAAACATACAGGCAGGAAGTTTCATTGGTCTCAAGGGCTCGGGTAATCTGCAATAACAGAGTGGACTTCCCTACTCCAGGCTGACCACCAATCAATACTAAAGATCCCTGTACCAGTCCACCGCCAAGAACCTGATCAAACTCTATAAGTCCTGTGGGAAAACGAATCGCTTCCATCGCAGAGACTTCGGCCAGGGGTGTCGGTTTTGCTGAAATGGAGCGCATTTGAGCAAAACCCGAGGACTTAGGCAGTTCCTTTTCCTCTTCGAGGGTATTCCACTCAAGACATGCTGGGCATCGGCCCTGCCATTTAGGGTAAGAGGAGCCACAGGAAGAACAGACAAAAACAGTTTTTTCCGCTTTCTTTTTCATGAGTTAATCCCAGTGAATCTATCGGTCTCCAAGAGCTGGTTTCCTGCCAGAAACTGAGAAACCTGCATACATTTTCTTCCTTCCATCTGAAGCTCAAGGGGAAACAGAATGCCACCAGTTAGAGCAATTCCAAAAGATTTACGGGTTAACATAACCACTGAACCAGGGGGCTGTGTATGGGAAGTTTTCTCAACTCTTGCTTTAAATATAGCCACCCTCTTTTTGTCTTTTATAAGAATTCCTCCATACAGACATTCAAAGGCCCGAATTTTTGCATAAGCCGTCAAAACATCTTCTGACAGATCAATATACGCGTCAGAAATACTGATTTTATCGGCATAACAGGCCAGGGAGTGGTTTTGGGGGACGGGCTTAGTTGTATCGTATGAGACCAATGCCTGGGGTAAAAGGCTAGAGCAGGACTTCATCAATCTGGATTCTACACTTATAAATCCATCATCAGGCCCAATCTCAATCACCTCTCTTAAAAACACATCCCCATCATCAAGCCTTGGGGTCATTTTCATGATGGTCATGGCAGTGTTTTGGTCCTGGTGCAATATCGCCCTGTGGATGGGGGCCGCCCCCCTGAAGCGGGGCAGATCGCTGGCATGCCCGTTCAAAAACCCCTTTTGGGGATGATTCAAAAATACTTCAGGAATGATTTTTCCATAGGCAACCACCACACCAAAATCGAGATTAAATCGCAAAAACTTCTCCGTGGCTTTAGGTCCCTTGAGGGATTTTGGTTGCCAGACTGGTAAGCCAAGATTTATAGCAGCTTTTTTTACGGGAGGTGCACTCAACTCCCGCTTTCTGCCCTGAATAGAATCAGGCTGTGTTACTACAATCACAATTTCAAAGCGGCTATCATGAGCTAAAGCTTCCATAACCGATGCTGAAAATTCACTGGAGCCAAAATATGCAATCCTGAGTGCCAAGCTAGCCTCCCCCTTAGGTTGCGTGTATTATACAGACCGTATGCAATCTACAAAAAACAATCAGGAACTGCAAAAGGCAATTATTGCCCTACTCGAATCCCACCGTAACACAGGCTTACCCTTCAAGGTGATTCTGCACTCCTTCCCACAGGAACAGATCCATCGTACCAGCCTCAGAAGAACCCTGGATGCCATGTGTAGCGAAGGTATTCTCAAACTGGTTCGCAAGCACTATAGCATCAGCCCGAGGGTAACCCGCACAGAAGTAAAAGAAAGAGGCTCTACTTTAAGGGGTAAAATCGGAGTGGGAAAAGGGCAGCAGATTCTGTTTACTCCACTGGATTTGACAGATCCCTTAAAAATCTACCCGGAAAATCAGGGACATGCAATTCCTGGAGATACCGTAGATGTGGCCCTTATCAGAAAGGGTGCCAACCGACCGCATACGGCCAAGGTGATCCGCATTGTCAAACGGCCCAATAAACCTGTCCTTTTGGAAATCCGTGGCAACAGAATCCGGCCCCGACTACCCCTGCCCCTGCCTGTTAAAATTGATGGGGAACAGCCCGCTGATGGCTGGTATCAGGCTCATACCCTGGATGAAATCCATCCTGGATATATTCTGGCCAAAGTCACAGCTCCTGTCAAAAGCCAGCATGATCTGGACTGGCTGGAACTGGTGGAACAGTTTGATTTGCCGCATCAGTTTTCCAAAGCAGTGTTAAAGGATGCTGAGGGACCTTTTGTTGATGATATTCCTCGAATTGATCTAAGTCAGGACTTCTCCTTTACGATTGATGGGGAAGATGCCCGGGATTTTGACGATGCAATTACCCTGGTGGAAAAGGAAGAGGGTTATCTGTTATCTGTGCATATTGCCGATGTGGCCTTCCATGTAAGACCAGGAACAGAACTTGATAAAGAAGCTCTTTTACGAGGAACTTCAGTCTATTTCCCCGGTTATGTGATCCCTATGCTTCCTGAAAATCTTAGCAACAATCTGTGTTCTTTAGTGCCAAACCAGAAACGGAAAACCCTGACCTGCGAGATGCTGATTTCTAAACGAGGCTCGGTATTAAAGGCATCTGTGTACCCTAGCATGATCTGCTCCAAAAGAAGATTCACCTACAACGAGGTGCAGGATATTCTGGACTTAAGACCACAGGATCCACAGCATTCTCTTTTAAAAACTGCTCACGCCCTGTTTTTAATATTACTGTCCCAAAGGAAAAAATCCGGGGCAATTGACTTTGATATGCCGGAACACAAGCTAGTACTCAAGGCAAATGGGGATGTCTCTGATGTAATTAAGGTCGAAAGACTGGATTCAATGCGCATCATTGAAGAATTTATGCTGATTGCCAACCAGACTGTTGCGCGATTTTTGTTTCAGCTAAAAATCCCCGCCACCTATCGGAACCATCCTGCTCCCGTTAAAGAGAAGGTGAGAATTCTGACCGAAGTTCTAAGAAGTGTCAAAATCAATCACTCATTAAAAGATAGCCAGGATCCAAAATGCTGGCAGGCTCTGATGGATTCCATTCCTGATGAATTGAGAAGTTTTGTACAACCCCTGGTATTAAGAACCATGCAACAGGCCATCTACTCTATTGAGGACTCAACCCACTTTGGGCTGGCAAAACAATTTTACTGCCACTTCACTTCCCCAATCCGCAGATATCCCGATCTGGTGGTTCACAGGCAGCTTCACAGGCTATTTGCCAACTCATCGGAAGTCAGACTCACAGCCCAGCCTCTGGACAAAAAGCTCAGTAAGTCAGCCCGCTTCAACACACCAGAAGATCTGGCCCACACTGCTCTTAAATGTTCCCGCCGGGAACGCAAGGCCATGGAAGCGGAAAGAGAATATCTACAGAGGAAAAAAGCTGAATTTCTTAAACCACAGATAGGCAAGGATTTTATGGCTACAGTAACAGGAGTTACTAGCCGTGGACTATATGCTGAACTGGAATCCTGGCCCATTGAAGGATTTTTAGGTTTTGAGGCTCTTCCCGGTCGCTGGGTTTTTCAGGAAGATACTCAAACGGCTGTCACTCGACAGGGGCAGTCTATTCGTATGGGTTTTAAACTCAAGGTAAAAATTCGTTCCGTTGATGTTTTAAAGGCAAGAATTGATCTCGACTACCAAAGCGGACTGGTTTTTACCCCAAAGAAGCAGTCGTTCAATTCGTAATTCATTGCAGAAGACCCGCTACGCTGGTACAATAACGCACTTTGAACTGCCTCCAGATTTTTTTGGGGCGGTTTGTGCTTGAATTGTATGGAGAACTTACTTAAATCATGATGTTTGGTGGATTATCAGAAAAGCTTCAGACTGCTGTCTCAAAGATGAGCGGTCAATCGTCCTTGACGGAAGAAAACATCAAAGACGCTTTGCGGGATGTCCGTCTGGCACTTTTAGAGGCTGATGTAAACTTCTTGCTGGTAAAAGAAGTCGTTGAACAGATTCGCCAAAAGGCAGTTGGGGTGGCCCTTGAAAAAGGAGTACAGCCAGCCCAGAAGCTTTTTTCTCTGGTACATGAACAGCTTGTGGAGCTTCTTGGGGGCGAGCAGCCAACACCTTTTCAGTTAAGTAGCGGGCGACAGCACAAAATTCTGATGGTGGGACTTCAGGGCTCCGGTAAAACTACAACTGCCGGTAAACTGGCCCGGTATTTTAAGGACTTAAAACCTACCCTGGTTGCAGCCGACATTTATCGCCCAGCTGCCATATCCCAGTTAGCTACAGTAGCCAAACAGGCCGGGGCTGACTTTTATCAGGCCGGACAAAAAGATCCTGTGGAAATTGCCAGGGAAGGTTTAGCCAAGGCCAAGGAATCCAATTCAAGGTTAGTAATTCTGGATACTGCCGGACGGTTGCAGATTGATGAAGATCTGATGAATGAACTGATCCGTGTCAAGGCCGCATTTGAGCCAGATCATATCCTGATGGTTCTGGATTCTATGACTGGACAGGAAGCCATCAAGGTGGCCCAGGCTTTTGATGAGAAACTTAATATAACTGGTGTTATTTTATCCAAGGCCGATGGTGATGCTCGGGGTGGGGCAGCACTGTCTGTCAGCAAAGTAACCAAAAAACCCATACTTTTTCTGGGCATTGGTGAAAAACTGGACGGTCTGGAACTCTTTTCAGCTCAAAGAGTCGCTTCCCGGATTCTCGGAATGGGGGATGTGGTTGGGCTGGTAGAAAAAGCATCCGAGGTAATGGATGAGTCCACCGCCAAAAAAATGCAGCGCAAAATGGGGTCGGGAGAATTTAATCTTGAAGACTTCCTGGAGCAGATGCAAATGATAAAAAAAATGGGCCCAATGGGAGATCTGTTAAAAATGATCCCTGGGGTCGGCCAGATGATTGGTGAGGAGCAGCTAGGTGGTGTGGAACAGGAGATGAAGCGAACTGTTGCGATTATCAGCTCCATGACACCCCATGAAAGGCAGGATCCCTCCATTCTGAACGGTTCAAGAAAACGCAGGGTGGCCCAGGGCTCTGGAACCAATGCCCAGCAAATCAACCATTTGCTCAGACAGTTTGAGCAAATGAAACAGGCAATGAAACAAATGAAAAAAGCTGGCTTTTTTAAGCCGGCAAATCTGCTCAAGGGGAAACTGCCCTTTGGGATGTAATTCGTCAGCATTGGACTGGCGGGAGGAATCATGATCGTTTTAAGATTGAAGCGTGGCGGGGCCAAAAAGAACCCATGTTATCGTATTGTTGCAGCTGAACAGAGAATGCGCCGTGACGGACGCAATGTGGAAGAACTTGGATATTATCATCCATTGAGTAACCCAGTGCAGTTCAAAATCGACGAAGACAAGGTAAAACGCTATATAGCTAATGGTGCCAAGGCAACTGAAACTGTAGCCAGCTTTCTTAAGAAACAGGGCATTGTAGCTCCTGTTTTATAATGGATATGAACGCTACTGAATTTGTTCGTTTTGTGATTGAAAATCTGGTAGAACGACCTGAAGATGTCCGTATCAAGGAAATCGAAGGAGATTCGGCTACTGTTTTGGAAATCGAGGTTGCCAAAGAAGACACCCCTCATGTCATTGGTAGACAGGGAAGAGTGATCAACGCTCTTCGTGATGTGGTGAGAGCTTTGAGTCGTAGACAGAAGAAAAAAATAGTAATTGAGGTGCTTTAATGTCGAGTTCCATAGATATAGTCCGCAAGGTGCTGGTTCGCTCCATTGTCAATGAAAAGCTAAAAACCATTCTGAGCAATGAGATTGAAACCAATCTTCAGAATCTGGAAAAAGAGTTTCAGAATTTTTCCAGGCAGAGGGAAGGTTATCTGGCCCAATGTCGCGAAAAAGACTTAAAACCTGATTATGAAATCATGAAACGCATGGCTATGGAAGACGAGAAATTTCGCACCCAGAAAGAACAGGGAACCAGACAGCTTCAGGAAATCCGCAGCTTGCAGGATGGACAGGAGTATGTTCATGGAACTGTCGATTCTGTAGTAAAAGTCGGCACTGGTGACAACTGGCACAGTCTGATGACTGGTGTTGATGTCGTTCTTGAAGATGGGATTGTCAAAGAAATTCGCAACCGCGAAGTCAAACTTTGATAGCTGGATGGTTTTAGAGTGGATGAACTGGTAAAAGTCGGATTTATTCGCAGAATCCATGCTCTGAAGGGGCAGGTAGTAATCTCTAGTCTGACTGACTTCCCTGAGGAGCGGTTTGCTCCTGGATCCGTACTCCTGCTGCAGGGTAAAAATGGAGTCTCACGAGAAATTGAGGTTGAATTCTGTTCAGAGTACAAAGACGGATTTTTAATTAAATTCTGTGATGTGGATTCTGCGGAACAGGCTAATCAGTTGCGAGGCCTTTATCTTTGTATTCAAAATGCAGAGAGACTGGAACTTGAAGAGAATGAGTTTTATGCAGATGAGCTGATTGGTATGGAGGTTTTTGATTCCTCGGAGAACCGGTTAGGCACTGTATCAGAGCTGATTCAAAGTCCGGCTCATCCCATTCTTGAACTCAGTTCAGGCGAAGCAATTCCTTTTGTCAGGGAATTTGTTCAGTCCATAGACAGGACAGCCCGTAAGCTCAAAATTCACAAGAGGAATTATGCGGATTGATATTTTAAGCCTGTTTCCTGACTCTCTGAACGGGTTTTTATCCCAAAGCATTGTCAGGCAGGCTCAAAAAAAAAGTCTCTCTCGCTGAAAATCTGGAATTTTCGCGAGTTTGCTTATGACCGTCATGCCTCTGTGGATGATACACCCTATGGAGGTGGGGCTGGAATGGTGCTCAGGATTGAGCCCGTTGTTGCCTGTTTAGAAGCAATCAGCCGGGAAACCAATACAGAAATTTCCTTGTTGTACTCCAACATTATTTTGACAGCGGCTGATGGGGATGTGTATAATCAGCCCCTTGCTTTGGAGTTGGCCTCTCGGGAACATCTTGTGATTCTGTGTGGCCACTACAAGGGCTTTGATGAACGGGTAAGGCATTTTGCCCGACACAAAATTTGTGTTGGGGATTATGTGCTGAGCGGGGGAGAACTACCTGCACTGGTAATAGTCGATTCTATAGCCAGGTTGCTTCCAGGTGTGGTTTCTGATTTTGATTCCATCAATTCAGATTCCCATTGGGAGGGCTTGTTAGGTGCCCCATGTTATACAAGGCCTGAAGAGTTTAGGGGACTTAAAGTTCCTGATGTTCTTTTAAGTGGAAATCACAAGGCAATTGAAGAATTTCGGTTCTGTGAGGCTTATCGCAAAACGGCGGCACACAGACCTGATCTTCTAGGAAAGAAAAATTTGAATAAAACGCAGAAGAAACTGCTCAATAAAAATGGGATTAACCCTGAAATGGGCCCCGTTTCCAGCCTGGGAAGGCGCGGTTTGAAGGAGTAATGCAGATGGATATCATAGCAAAGATTGAAAAGGAAATGACACCCGATCGTGGTTTTCCATCCTTTCGGGTTGGTGACACCATCAAGGTGTCTGTGAAAGTGAAAGAGGGTGCTAAAGAGCGCGTTCAGAGCTTTCAGGGAATCTGCATCGGTGTCAAGGGCGGAGGCATCAACAAAAACTTCAGGGTTCGTAAAATTTCTGGTGGTGTTGGTGTAGAAAGAATTTTCCCTTACCATTCCCCCACTGTTGAGGCAGTGGAAGTGATTCAGGAAGGTTCTGTCCGCAGAGCTAAATTGTACTACTTGCGCGGTCGAGTAGGCAAAAACGCCAGCAAGGTGAAGCAAAAAGCTCGCCAGGCAGTGGTAGCCTGAACAAGATAAATTGAATTCCCTGCCAGAGTTTTGCTCAGGTGGGGAATTTTTTATTTATGTCCATACAAAAAAACGCCCTCTATCAGGATCTCAAGGATTGTAACCTCATTATTGAGGTCCGTGATATTCGTTTACCTGTAACTACAGCCGTACCTCTTTTAAAGGCAAAATTCGGTTCCAAAGCCAGAGCTCTGTTCTTTACCAAAGCAGATTTAGTATCTGAGGGCCAAAGACAGAAAGTTTTGACCTGGGGGCGGAGTCAGGGACTTTATTGTGCTGCCGTTAATATTTCAGACAAGCAGGCATTAAAGAGGCATTTAACTCAGGCCGCCTCGCACTGTGTCACACAAAAGTCGCTTCTAGGTATCTTAAGGGTTGGAATCATCGGACTTCCCAATGTTGGTAAAAGCAGCATGATCAACATATTTCGCGGTAAAAATGTGGTGAAGGTTGCCAACCGTCCCGGGGTAACCAAGGGTAGGCAATGGATTCGTATCAGTGACAATATGGTGATGCTGGATACCCCTGGAATTGCAACCATAGCCTACAAAAAAAGCTTGCACAAGGAAAACTTTCTGAAACTGGCTGCCTGCAGAATTCTGGCCGACAGTGAATACGAAATGCTGGAAGTTGCCGAGTACTGCTACCAGAAACTTAAGGAAAATACATCCATTACCCTGCCTGAGGAATTAAAAGAAGTTCTGGACAGGCACTTGGAATTTTCGGATTTATTAGCTAGCATATCTATAAGACAGAATTTTAAGAAAGTCGGAGGGGTTCCTGATATTGAACGGGCAAGCAGATATTTTTGTGAACAGTGTCACTTGCATGTATTGCCGTTTGTAGACATGGATCTGCTTCCTACCTGATACCCCATTATGAGCAACCGTGCCTATTTTCTGTTATTTGCATCTTTTGTAGCCACAGTGGTCTTTCTAATCCTGCGCTATACAAACAATCCTTATGCCGGATTTGAAATCGGTAAGGTTGCCACCCACGATTTTATTGTCTTAAAGGACAGTGAGGTAGTGCTTGATGAGCAGACCCATAACCTGCTACAGGGACAAATTCTGGTAAGACAGGGTGATATTATCCCCATTTTGCAGGGAAGAATCATGGAAGCCTTGAGGGATCGGG
Source organism: Candidatus Cloacimonadota bacterium (assembly GCA_019454875.1). Taxonomy (GTDB): domain Bacteria; phylum Muiribacteriota; class UBA6191; order UBA6191; family UBA6191; genus UBA6191. The sequence continues at coordinate 23,379 of JACFNL010000038.1, forward strand.
AACAGACTGATTTCTGGATGGGAGCATCAGGCTCTGTTCTGTTAGGTCTGTTTCTACTCACCATGTTTGCCATCTTTTTGCAAAGAATCAATCCAGATATCTGGAGGGACTCTGCCGTAGTCAATCTGGTTGCAATTTTTTACTGGGTTTGTCTGGGGCTTATGATGCTGGCACATACCCTGCCTTCAAATCATCTGACTTTCCTTTTAAATCCAGTGCCTATGCTGGTACTTCTGTTTGCCGTTTTTATTAACTCGGAACTGGCTCTCTTGATGGCCATGATTTTTGCGACCCTGTTTGGATTTTCCGCCCCCCTGGAAATCAGCACAGGCGTATTTTTTGTATCCCTTCTGGCCAGTATGCTGGGAATATTTTCAGTATCCTCCAGGAAAAGCCGCCGGGGAGATATTACCCGGGCCGGACTTCTGGTGGGAGTAGGCAGCTTTTTACTGCTTCTAGGTCTTAATCTGACCCACATCAATCAATTGCCTTCCATCAGTTTTGAAACCATCTACATGGATCCTTTAATGGGAGCAATTAATGGTGTTTTAAGTGCAATCATAGCCCTGGGGGCAATTCCTATCATTGAAAGTCTTTTTAGTATCCCAACCAGCACAAGACTTCTTGAGCTTCTGGAACTCAATCAGCCGCTTTTACAAAAGCTGATGGCTGAGGCTCCAGGAACATACCATCACTCCCTGATCGTGGCCAATCTTGCTGAAAAGGCAGCCGAAGAAATTGGGGCCGATGCCCTGTTTTGTCGCTGTGCCTCCCTCTACCATGATATTGGTAAAATGAAACGCCCCTTTTTCTTTATTGAAAACCAGATGGGGGGAGTGAATTTGCATGACAATCTTAACCCTTCCCTCTCGGTACTGATCATTACCTCACACACTCATGACGGGGTGGAAATCGGTAAGGAATACAATCTGCCCAAACCAATCCTGGACATCATGATTCAGCACCACGGTACAGACCTCGTTGCTTTTTTTCACAATAAGGCCAAAATGAATGAATCCGAGGATGATCTGGTTCAGGAGCATCAGTACCGTTATGACGGGACCAAACCCCAGTCCAAGGAAGCTGGTATAATCATGATTGCCGATTCTGTGGAAGCAGCCTCAAGAACCCTTCTCAAGCCAAACCACAATTCCATTGAGTCCTTGATCCGAAGAATTATTGATGCCAAGGATCAGGATGGGCAGTTTGACGAATGTGATCTGACCAAAAAGGATTTGGAAATGATTGCCAACAGTCTGAATAAGTCCCTGTTATCCATGTACCATGCCCGTATTGACTATCCCGAAGATCTGTTAAAAAAGAACAAGGGAATGAAAGTCGAACTAGCTATGAAGAGTGTGCCTAATGTCTGAGACACCTAGCGAATTTCCTCATCCCTTTGTAGTCCACGATTTCCCGGATGACAGAAGCCAGACCAACTTTCAAAGGATCATAGAAGTATTAAAAAACCGCTTTGATCTGGAGAATTTTCTGGAAATCAGTGTCAGCTTTGTAGATCCCGAAGAAATGCGGGAACTGAATAAAAATTATCGCGACAAGGACGAAGCCACCGATATCCTGACTTTCCTAGTCCCTGCATCCGATAACATGCCAAACCTTGGTGATATTTACCTGTGCAGCGAGTGTCTCAAGGATGACTGGGAGCTTGGTGATCCCGACTTGATTCTTGGGTTCATGTTTACTCATGGTGTCTTGCACCTATTGGGTTATACTCATGAAACCGAAGAAAAATTAATGGTAATGGTTCACTTACAAAAGGAGATTGTCGGCAAGGAAATTGCCAGATAATATGGACGACCCCGGACCGTTACTACTCATGATTGCAGCCCTTCTGGGACTGTTGGGAATTTTTGTTTTTGGCTACAGGCTTGTCTTAAGAAGGCTTGATATGGATCCTTTTGAGGACAAGCGGTATCGCTCTCCCCTAGGGCATGATACCTGTGTCATCCTATTTGCCACGGCAATGGCTTTTTTTACCTACCGTCTGGATGAGCGGGCAGACTGGACTCATTTTTATATACTTTGCTGGCTTTTACTTCTCCCTGCCCTGTCCCTGCCAAGAATTTTTTTGTTTTTGAGAATTCGTTCCCGTCGCAGTTCTCAGGACAGGCTTGAGGAGATTCAGGACTGGTTCCGCCAGGGACTTCTGGATTTTTCCGAAGGTGTAGTCAGTGAGGTTATGGTCCCAATTGGTGATGTATTTATGGTTTCCAATCATTGCCAGATCAAGGATATTCTTGAAGATGAAGATTACAAACCCTACTCCAGAATTCCAGTATTTTCAGGGGATCGGCACAATATTGTCGGAGTGATCTACTGCAAGGACCTCATTCGTGAGGGCCTGAAACAGTCACGGGTAAATCCGGCTTCACTTTCGGTGACAAAATTGGCTAGAGATGTGTTTTTTGTTCCAGAAGTTATGGAACAGATTGAACTTCTAAGGCAGTTTCAGTCCAAGAGGATTCAGTTGGCAGTTGCCGTGGATGAATACGGCGTTGTATCTGGCATTGTTACTTTAGAAGACCTTCTGGAAACCGTAATTGGAGAAATTAGGGACAAACGCAATGATTCCGAGGAGCTAATTGTTAGTGCCGGTAAAAGGGAATGGACACTGGATGCCAGAATGGATCTGGAAACCTTTTCAGAGCTGGTTGATCAGGAGTTTGATTCCGATGCGGTCGAAACACTGGGCGGCCTGGTATTTTTGCAGTTTGGTTCCCTGCCGGAATCGGGACAGAGCATCACTTTAAATGGATTTGAGTTTGTGATACTGGAAATGGATGGATACCGTATCAAACAGATCTTTGTTCGGGAGTGTGACAAATGATTCTGTTTTTTGTTTTTGTGTCGGTTCTGTGCCTCTTTTTGGGAAGGCTGGCTTCGGCACAGATAGTCTTCTGCTTTTATGATAAGGAGATTGAACCAGAAGAGGCCACGGGCCTGGGTTATGCGGTGCTTTCTTCCTGGGTATGGGTGCTACCTGCTCTGCTAATACCCCAGATACTTTTGAAACTTTTTCCGAGCCAGATCCCGGCAATTCTACTGGTGTATTTTTTGTTGTCTGTAGCCACAAGTGTTCTGATCCATGCTGGATTCACACAGTTTTTGTATACGGGCAAAACATTAAGAATTGGACTGATCTATCGCCTGTTTCATAGCATAAAACCCCTCTTTAACCCCTTGGTACAACTGGAACACAAAATTTATGGCTGGTTTGGTCTAGCTGATTGCCAGGACAAATTTAACCAGCACCTCAGGGTCAGAATCCAGCAGCTCAACTTCTTAAGACAGCATGGTAAGGAAAACCCTGACTCTGATGAAAGAGTTCTGATTCTAATGGAAAATCTACAGAAACTCGTTTCACATACAGCCTCAGAAATCTTAAAGCCCATGGCCCGGATCGTGACTGTCAGAAAAGAAATGAGTATATCCGAGGGACTGGAACTAGCATCCGTTACCGGATTCAGTCGCCTGCCTGTAGTTTCGGAAGATGGAAAAATTGAAGGTATATTCCGTTCTAACCAGCTCGAGCATTTAAACCGTCTAAAAACTCCCATTGGCCGGGAAATGGACGAGGCACTCATGTTTGAGTCTGAAACATCCGTGTATCATATTCTGAAAAGGCTTCAGGAACAAAGACGACAGCTAGGTATTATCAAAAAAAATGGAGAGCCTTTGGGAATTATAACCCTCGAAGATATTCTGGAGCTGGTTGTTGGGGAAATTCAGGATGAGTTTGATAAACCTCAAGTGGTTAAACTGGATAGGGATTCCTGGGTCATTGATGCAGATGTATCCATGGGAAGCATGAAACGGATTCTCGAAAGATTTCCTTCCCAAAACCTGCATATGACTCTTGGGCAGTACATTGCCCACAAACTGAATTCTTCGGTAAACATAGGGGACTTTATTGACTATGGGGGATATATACTGGAAGTCTTAGAGAATAAGTCAACAGGACCCAAGAAAGTAAAAGTCCATTTGAGGAAGCACTAGCGCCTATGGTTTGAATCTACTATAATGTCGGCTGATTAACGAAAGAGGAGTGGCTTTCCATGCAGGAAATACTAGATGCTTGTGCTAAGGACATTGAAACAAACGGCCTGAAAAAAAATAAGGTGGCTCACAGAGTACTGATAGCCGACGATGCCTTATTTGTTCGTCGTACGATTGCCAAGATTCTTACTTCCGTTGGTTATGAAATCGTAGGTGAGGCCGAAAACGGTCAGGAAGCTGTGGAAAAGTTTTTTGCCCTGCAGCCCAGTCTTGTGACTATGGATATCACCATGCCAGTTATGGAAGGCATCGAGGCCGTAGAAAAAATCATGGCCAAAGATAATACGGCAAAAATTGTAATGGTTTCTGCCATGGGTTATCAGAATATGGTAAAAGATGCTATTCTTAAAGGTGCCAAGAATTTTGTTGTTAAGCCAATCAAGCCTGACAATGTCGAAAAGTTTTTGCGCATCGTAAAAACAGTGGCTGGAACAGGGGAATAGTCTTGAAAATCGACGCCAAATACCTAAATCCATTTTTCTCAGCGGCCTATGATGTGATTACTGAAATGAGCGAGGAAGAGGTGCAGAGGGGCAAGTTGGCCTTGAACAATTCCACGGAAGCCCGCTCTGCCGGCTTTGCTGTTGTTATTGGTGTTGTCAGTGAAACAGAAAATATCAATGGCAGGGTTATTCTTGATATGCGCAAGGACACAGCCATCCGCTTTGCCGAAAAAATGAATTTTGAAACCATAGGTCAGTTTAATGATCTAGTACGAAGTTCCATGGGTGAGATTGGCAACATGATTTCCGGCAGGGCCATTTCCAGCCTTCAGAATCAGGGCTACGATTTTAACATCACCCCCCCAACCCTGTTTGAGGGAGACAACATGCTAGTGACCACACCTGCCGGCCTTCCCACAGTTGTAGTTCCTCTAGATACCTCATTTGGCCGAATTATGGTCAATCTAGCTTTAGCAGCCCGAGTAAAATAAACGAGAGCTTCTTCTTTTTGCCCTAGCCGAGCCCAAGGCCCAAAAATTCATCTGTCACGGAGCCGTTCGCATTGTGTTGATGGGATTTTGTTCCACACAGACAGGGTAAAAACTCATCTGTCACGCCCCCGTTATCCCAATTTTTCTTGACAGATTTTTTGATGCCGTTTTCTTGTCTGTCCCAACCCCCTAAAATATACAGTGTTTAATGTTTCTCTTCCCCTTCTGACTGCTCGATTTTATTGCCTTTGCCCAAAAATTCCAAAATTGCCAAAATCTCCCGCTTTTGACAGGTTTAAACAAGCCCAAAAACCCCGTGGTAGTATAAATGTATGCAAAACCTACATCAAAAAATCACAGAAACCGTCATTGAGTATAGAAAACAGGAAGGTCTCCTGATTGAACTCACTCAGGAAGCTGATTTCACCAAGTTTTATCTTGAACTTGGTTATTCCTCCCTCTTTGAATACTTAAATCTTGGGCAAGGTATCAGTGCCGCAACCGTAAGTAATTTGATTACCGTAGCCCGAAAAGCCGTTCAGATTCCGGCTATGAAAGAAGCCATAGATTCTGGGGAAGTGGGCTTAGCCAAACTAAGAAAAG
>JACFNL010000039.1 GCA_019454875.1 Candidatus Cloacimonadota bacterium
CATAACCTCCTACCTGATTGCGGATGAACTGCAATAGTGATCCTGGCTGGGACAATAATCTTTCCCCTATGAATCCATGGTATTCCTCAGGTTGCATATACTCGCTCAAAGCAAAAAATCTAAGTAGAAATTCTTTCATTTCCAGATCAAAACTGTCCTTTCCTGCCTGGGGTGCATGAAGATACGCCGCCTGACGGGTGAGGGAAAACAGACTGGGGTAACATCCTAAACCAAGAAATATTCCAACCCGTTTGGAGTCCGAAAATTTTTTATGAATCCCTGAATTGATTAAGGCCTCGCGCACGGCAAGCAATGACATACAGAATCGCTTGATTCCCATATCATACAAACTGGCTGGTTGACCCTTCAGAAGTTTTGGAGGCACCTCAGATCGAAAGTTTATATCCTCTTCCAGTCCTGATGCAGTTCGTCTGGCAATTCCTGACTGATTATTTACAAATGCATCCCAGTAAGCCTGGTTTCCTATACCAAATGGGCTGACCACCCCATAACCGGAACAATAAACCGATTTCACACAACCTCATTTCTGAGTACCGCGAAAACATATATATTCTGGCGCATCTGCTCGGTCTGGCTCACATTTTTGTCCCTGGGGTACATCCTGTGCAGAATCTCCCAGGCTTCCTTTTCCGATCTGGTTTTTAGTCTTTCACCATGGATGCTCAAAAACTCGCCCTGCCTGGGACTCATAATTTCCAAGTCCATGCCTGCCAGGATGTTTTTGGATTCGGCTGGCTGAAATTCCTGGTTTAAAAATGCCTGAAGCAGCATTTCCGCAAGTTCCCTCAGCGATAAAACACCAAAGGTCTTGAAAAAGCTAAGTGTATTCAGTTCTTCTTCATTTCCTGTTCTTTGTCTTAAATGCTCACTCAGCACCCGTTCCAGATCCTTTTGCGACATTTCCACACCCAAAAACATCTGCAATTTAAAAAACAGTTCCAGAAAATCCAGGGAATCCATTTCCAGACTACTGATGGTTGTAGACTCGGTAATATCTTCTCTAAAAGATATATCCTTGATGGACTGCACAAGATGATCTATCAGTCCCTGCAATTCAATTTGATTGCTCATGAGACCCAGGCCTTTTCCAGTTGATTTCCAGTTTGATACCGTCTAAATGCTGGCAGACTGTGCTAAAAGAATCCACGGTAAAATCTCTGGCCTTACAGACATCATACAGAGATTTGGCACAAATCGGGTCGGGACCATTTGAAACTCCCTGCCAGAGGTAGTCTCCGCCCTTTTGCCCAAGTCCTATGGAATCAATCTGCATCAATGGCGTTAGTCCGGCTTTTCTGATACCAGCTTCAGTACCTAAAAGTAGCGAAATTCCAGCTTCAGCCGGAAACCACGAAGACTGGGTAAACTCGGCATTCAGGATTTCCCAGTTAGCCATGATCAACTCAAGCATATGTGGTCCAAACCCATGACCGGATACAACCAATGCCAGTTCAGATGCTTTACATCTCAAGGTTCTACAGGCATCCATAAAGGCCATGGCCCCTGAGCTTTCAGAAAAATAAACTGAGTTTTCATTTTCGATCATCAACTGCATACAAAGTTCAGAAGCCAACAAATTGGGCAGATTTATTAAGGGAGTTAACGGGTGAATATAGTTGATATACTCATGGGCCATTGCCTCCATCCTCGCAAATTCCTTATGGTCAATCCCAAGACGCATGGCATTACGAACACCAGATACCCCACCTCTCATCATGGTGCCACAATGAATACTCATTATCCCCCGTAGATCTTCGCGAAGCCTTCTATCCGAATCAAGAATATCCGAAGCCCCTAACATGCTCATGCAGGACAGCCATCCCAGTCGATTCTCCAAGGCAGATTTCTCTATCAGAGGGGTTGAAGGTAAACTGGAAAGCTTCTCCCATGCCTGCCATGTACCGGGTGTATTTCCTTCCAGGGCAAGTTCAACCCAGCTTTTTCCCTGGTAAAGTCCGGGGGGTACTTCTGAAATTTCAGAATGGCTGGCACACAGGTGGATTGGATTGTTACGCATAACAACCAATGGTAAATCAGCTCAAAGAAAAATACTATGAACTGATGAAAATATCCTGAAGATTACTTCACCTAGCACCTCTGGTCTTTCTCCAGGCCAGATCGCAGCTGACAAAAGAATATAAAGTAGTGTCAGGATAGGATACATGCCCCGAAACCTTTTATGATACCTATGCAAAACACTGCTCTCAGTGCGGCAACGGGCCCAGTGAATCTGCATCAGAATGACCCCTGCATGTAACATGGCCCAGGCGAAACTGCCATGCCAGAGCGCCTGAACAAACCACCAGATAGTCAATAGAACAATAAACTGCAAAGGCCCCAATCTACCCAGAATTAAAAGCCCCGGCAAAAAAAAGCATTCCCTAAGTACCCTGATGGCTGGAATGTTCCAGGACAGCCAGAAGTGAATTGGGCTTTTAGGCCAATAAACTCTCCCGATCAAGGGCTCGGGAAAATGACACCCATACAAGGCCAGACAGGCTCTGGAAAAATGAAAGATAGAATACATTCCTAGAAAAAATGCAGGTCCCACCAATAACACACCCTGTATCAGAGTAGAAAGGGATTCTTCCCTCCATCCCGAATTGATAAATACAGTTTCAGTAAAATAGACTCGTAAAAACTCCGCGCCATACCCTAGACCATAGGCCAAAATTAAATGCCGAATAAAGACCTTCCACTGAATATCCCCGGTCTTGAATCCCATTTCATAGTCTGAAAATTTTTCAGAAGTTCCTATGAGCAAAACCGGATGCCATAAATAGCTCAGAATGGTATGCATATCTGCCTTGGCATTGCCTTGCAGAATTGAGAAATAGACATGCATATGTCTGAGCAGGGAAAAGGGCAACAGAAACCAGGATACCACCCCAAAAAACAACTCCGGTTCCCTGCTACTGTTACTGACAACCAGCACCGTAAACAGCATTACCAGAAATGGCATGGAAGCCTGATTCAAGCGATCACAACGAGAAAGAACCAATAATGTAGCTGCCAAAAGAATACTGGCTACTACAGGATTAAGCCACAAAACTGTGAGCATTCCACTGACGACAAGGGCCATGGCTCGTAAACCAGGTTTTAGCGGCAATGTCACTACCACCAAAGCTAAAATCAATAATAGGAGTCCTGTGTTAAAAATCATCAATCGCTGTTAAACCTTGATCTGGCCTGTTCATACTCCTTAATCAGCCCTTCCATTACTTCTGAGACTGTAGGACAGTCCTTAATCAGGGCCGATATCTGCCCAAATTCCAGTTCGCCTTCCTCCAGATCCCCTTCAAAAATTCCTTTTCTGGCCCTGCCTGTGCCCAGAAGCTCCTTAAGATTCTCCACTGAATCCTCACCTCTCGCTTCCAGATCCAGAATTTTCTGGTAAAAGGCATTTTTTGCCAGCCGCACCGGGGTCAACTTCTTTAAAGTCAGAACCGTGGAAGACTCGTGGCTGTTCATGATTGTTTCCTTAAATGCTGGATGGGCGGAACTCTCTTTTGTGCAGGCAAATCTGGTGCCAATCTGAACCCCGTCAGCACCCAGAACCTGAGCTGCCAGAATCTGTGCGCCAGTGGCTATTCCCCCTGCTGCTGCCAGTGGAATGGAAATACTTTTTGCTACCTGTGGAATCAGGCAAAAGGTGGTAATCTCATCAATACCGTTATGACCACCGGCCTCAAACCCTTCACAGACTACAAAATCGACTCCGGCATCCTCACACTTTTTTGCCAGGGCTGACGAGGGCACAACATGTCCGACCACTACCCCTTCTGCTTTTAGCCTTTCCGTGTATTTTTTGGGACTTCCAGCACTAGTAACAACAAATCGAACCCCTTCTTCCAAAATGATCCTGATAAAGTCTTCACTGTACTTGTAAAAAAGCGGTATGTTCACCCCAAATGAATTTTTGGTAAACAAAAAAGCCTTGCGAATATGCTCTCTTAAAAGCTCAGGTCTCATGGAGCCTGAACCTATCAGGCCAAGTCCCCCAGCTTCAGCAACAGATGCAGCAAGTCTCCACCCTGAACACCAGACCATACCCCCCTGAATCACAGGAAATTTAATTTTGAGCAACTGACATAAAGGATTTGTATTCATCATATTCCCATCCTATCAAACAGGGTTCTGAAATAGATAATGGGCACAGGATGACAGGTTTTGAAACACCTGATTCATATCAGGGCAGGGAATCCACTGATCAGAAGAAATCAGATCGGCAATACCTAATAGAGCCGTGTAACTTACCTTGTGATAGCGAGAAACCGTAAACAAAGCACTGGTTTCCATATCTACACATAAAATCTGCTTCTTTTTCATAAAGGCAAGTTTTGCACTGGTTTCACGATAGGGGGCATCCGTGGTCCAGACACATCCTTTGCGAATCAGGAATTCTTTCTCACTCAGAATTTTTTGCACCTGATTCATCAAGCGAAAACTTCCATGACTGAAAAACTCGCGGTTTCCATAGTGGGCAGATACTCCCTCATCTATGATGGCTTGCTCCATTAAACAAAGGTCTGCGCTTTTCAAATCGGAGTGAATCCCCCCAGCCGTTCCAATTCCGACAAATCTTTGAAAACCCAGGGATATCAGCTCCTCAAAGACCATAACCGCAGCTGCTGCCCCCATAGGCATAAAAACCAGACCAATATTTCTGCCCCCCACTTCCAGACAATCCAGGGTATAAGAATAAAACTGGTAGGATCTGATCTTGCGACCCTGAGATAAAAGCTTTGTAACCAGGGGCTTAGGCCAAATTAAATAACATAGATCCGCCAAAAAGCCCTCGGGCAATTTAATCCCCCTAAGCATCTTTTCAGGTGTCATCAGGGAAGGATCTTTTTCATCCTTTATGTCCCCAATCTGCTTTAGATGATCCCAGGGTCCAGAGGCCTCATTAAACAATCCCTGTTGCATCCTGGTTCTCCTTTCTGAACTGAAGCACCAAAAGCGTGATGTCATCAGCCGCTGGTGCTGAATCCATAAAGCCGGTTACCGACTGCATGACCGTGTCCACAACCCCGCTTGCGTCACAAGGCTCAAATTTCAGCATAAGACCTCGCAAGACCTCAGTGAAGGGTTCCATTCCATACAGTCTGGCCTCAGGATTTTCGGCTTCAATAATACCATCACTATACAAAACGATTGTATGCTGATTCTTCAGTAAACACCTCTTTTCTTCATATACAATCGACTCAAAAATTCCAAGAGGCAGACCTTTAGCCGATAACTCCTGTTCCTCAGCACTATAGGCAAGCATCCGGTTATGACCAGCGGAACAATAGACAATCTCCTGGCTGCCTTCTTCCCACAAAAGTGCAAACATGGTGCAAAAAAATCCATCCTGACCCCTGATACAGGCATGTCGGTTCACATTTTGCATCATCAAGGACAAGGGCAGGCCTTTTTCAGCCTCAGCAAAAAACATGGCCTTTATCATAGCTCCATACAATGCCGAGGCCAGTCCCTTTCCCGATACATCTGCTACCAGGGCATAATAGCGATTGCCAATCCTGAATCCATCATAAAAGTCCCCACCCAGATAACGGGCAGGTTCATAATATGCAGCCACATTCCAATTTGTTCCAAAGCTGATGCTGGAAGGCAAAAGGCTCTGCTGCACCGATTTTGCCGCCAAAAACTCCCTTTCCTGTGCCAACCCCCGGCGATAGGACAAATCCATCCTGCGGCGATTGTGGTAAAAGCGAATCTGTTCAGCAAAAGGCAAAGTCTCTTCCTGCTTACATCCCGAGACAATCCTGGCTGCCATGGCTTCAAACTCATCTGGTTTCAGATCACCAGAAATTGCCCCCTGCATCTCATGCAGTTTTTCCAGAAGCCAGAACCTTCTCTCTACTTCCAGAATCCGGGCGTAAAGCTGCTTTTGCATGATTCCAGTTTCCAAAAACACCGGATTCCAGTCCATAAGTTCGGAGCTTTGAATGCTTCTTTTTCCGCGTAGCAGATCCTCGGCCTGTTCCTCAATCCTTCTGGTAAGCTCTCTTAATGGTTTGGAAACCCTGATTGCCTGCAAAGCTAAAAATCCTATCAATCCCAGTAACACAAATAATACTGGCAATCCAAAACTCCATAAGAGCCCACGGATCTTTCGGGAAAGCTCGGCTTCCGAAACGGTAAAACAATACACAAAATCGCGATTTAAAGAATCGAGTTGAGCCAGCCCAAAGTGTCTGTTTCCAGCCTCGTCCTCATACTCAAAATGCAGTTGTTCCGAAGCCAGAATCCGTCGTGACCACTCACCTCTATCCAGATTAAGCAGTTTCATATGCTCAGGTACCTTGAGGTTTTCCCTGCGAACTGGCACATCTAAAATACCAAAACCCGATTTTTTTGATTCTGACTGTACAAAACTGCGAATGAATGAAACCTCATCTATGATGACCATCAGGTATGCATTTGCCACCAGAGGATGATCCAGATGCCCAGCCAATACCGGATAACGAAGAACGGCCTTTTCCAGAAGCTTTCCCTGAATAGGCAGAAAGAGCATCCAGAAAGCCTGAGTGTGAATGCGCAAGGGCACAAACTGTCCAACCTGTTCCACTGGCTCAAAACTCATCTGGACTTTCAGAGCTGGTAAAAGCATATCTGTGCGGTCTGGATAATGTAAAAGATTGAAGAACATTCCGCCCAACTGCCTAAGAATTGTACTTCCCATTACATCTCCACTCTGTGGATCCAGGGCAATTAACAACTTCTCCAGCTCACTGTGCATGACAAAATGGCCTCGGGATACCATGGTCAGCGGACCATCAAGACTGATAATCTCCACCAGAATGTCTTTGGAGTTCAGCATTGGCTCAAGTTCCAGGGCGAACTGTCTTAGGCGGTTTAAGATCAACATACCCCGTTGTCTTAACTGGACTCTCATGGACTCAAGAGACTGTTCCAGTGATGCTCCCGAATCCGGTACAGGCAGGACATTTTCCAGACGGCTCTGGGCCTGTTTTGACTGTTCCATCAGGTTTGCCAACAAGTTGCCTTTGACCTCATTGTAGGCAGATTCCATCATCTGAACTGTCTTGAGACTGGTCTGAACAAATTCAGTCCGTCCCGTTCTTACTCCTAGTTCTATCGCCTGCCAGGCTAGAAGCAGAAGAATCAGGAGTGGAATCAGAAGGCACATCAGTACTGCCATAAGGATTCGCATCAAAAATGACATTTTTTGCATCTAAGGCTCGCCTCTTTCCACCCAGATACAAATATAACCACTGTCACTTTCCGAATCAGCCAGCAGATGGTTAAGATCCACATCCAGGATCTCGAGAAGAACCTGACTCCATTTTAATTGTCTGGTAGTCCGGAAATGATCCCATAACCCACCTGTTCCAATCCCAATAGTCTCCCTGTCCTGCAAAACAAGCCTCTGATCCTGCCAGGGACCCTGATAAATACCCATCGGTGGGACCAAAGCCCTAATCAGCTTCCTTTCACCTAGTACAAGGATTGGAAAATGCCCAGAGCCGGCATACACAATTTCTCCGTCCCTTTGAATACGAAGTACAACCAGACTCAGATAGGCATCTGCCAGATCCTCATGTTTTATGAGAAACGCCATTAACCTCTGTAAAATCTGTGATGGTGTCTGTTCCTGCTGCAACAAAGCATCCAGATAATTTTTCAAATATGCAGCTACAAGGGATGAACCTAAACCGCGACCCACTACCGAGGCCACATAAACATAGATAGAATCTTCACTCACAAAACATCCAGAAAAGTCTCCCGAAGGTTGCCCCGTCGATTCACGGCTGAATATATTCAGAGACACTTCCCCCAAAGAATGACTTTGACGGACTCCTAAAAGCTGTCTTTGCAGATTTTTTCCAAGATCGAGTTCAGCTTGCAAGGTGGTTTCTTCTGATGCCTTCTTAGCCAGCCAGGCAACCCTGCTGGCTTCAGTAGCCAGATTTGTTATAATTTCTGCCAGGGCACGATCTTCTTCCTTCAGCCTTGGGAACTTTAACACCACATGGCCCTGTGGGGCCAGACTCATCTCCTGTACAGTAAATCCCAAAGATTCCCGCATTCCGTGCGCCACATAAAAAAACTCTTCCATGTACCAGTCCAGACCACGGTTAGGTTCATTCAAAATACTTCTGAGACGGGAATGCAGCTGCAACTCACTTTGTTTTTGAATGGTCGCATCTGAAAACTCCTGCATAGCCTGGCTTAAACGATTTAGTTCACTGCAGCCCTGATTTTTTCGCCCTCCGGAAAATCCCAGCATATCCTTTAAAGACCGGGTGAACCCTTCCGTCAAAGGTTGCCGCCCGACTCGAATTCCCAGAATATAACCAAGAAGTGTCATGGGAAACAGCAGTACAACCAGCACCCATCTCTGGTAGTGCTTGGATTCCACAAGATCCGCCGGAGTTCCTACATATAGAGTGACACCTGGTAAAAGATAGGATTTGAGGCGCGAGCTATACCATTTCTGCGATTCAGAGGAAAAAATCATGCCCTGCAATTGACCACCCTCTAAAACAAGTTTCTCATTTCTTGGTCTGTTTCCATCATGGCTCAATAACGATTGATCCTCAAATTCAGCCGTGAGCAAATGATTAGAAAGTCCTTCCCTGTTCAACTTCTGTCTTAACCCGGACAAAGCAATGGTTGCCTCAGCCATCATGCCAATCATTACGCGGTAGGGAAAGATATGAACCCTGTCATTATCGTTTGGATAGTCTGTTGGAAGCCAGTTCCAGATGTAGGCATAACGGGCCCCTGCCGAACTTCCCCTGAAAAAAACACCTCTGGATTCCATAGGGTTGGGACGAAAAGCGTGAATCGCAAGCTCCGCATGGGGGTGCCAGGAAGAGCCGAATCTGGTTTGAGCCCGATAGATGTAACAGGCCATCCAGACGGCCGGTCTTTCAAATCCGGACAGAGGATGACTTTCTCCACCTTCCAGGGCCACCAACCGTTCTGACTCACCATCAGAAAAGTCAAACACCCTGGGATTCATATGTTGATACAGGGCGGGATGGGAAAACATTCCATCCCTCTTGTTATCCAGCAAATCAAACCTTTCCGCCTCTTCCACAGATATGGTCATCTTCTGCCGTTCAAGATCGATCTGGGGACGAATGTTAAGGCTTCGGATAGCCTTTAAAGGCTCAACCAGGTCAGGATGAAAAATCAAAGGTTCCAGTGGGTAGGAATCATCAAAAATCAACTGAATCCAATTGGACAGTTTTGTGAAAAAGATATCCTTCCAGCGGTAGGGAACTACACCTAAAGCCGGCATCGTTGCACCGGAAAGGTAATCATCCCAATCCTTGCCAACCAGAAACTGACGATTCAACTCCCGATTAAACCCATCCGGATCACTCTCAAATCTGAGAAGTTCTTCTTCACTGCTGACCTTAACAGCTTCTGCCAGCATAGTTCTGGCCTGAGCCAGAGTGCCTTCCAGTTCAGACTCCAGTTTTTTTAGGGCCTGATGATTCATATAATAGGCTTCATCTACTAAAGCCTGTTGATCCAGGTTGTATACTGACACAGCCAAAAGAATCAACAAAGCTAACGCCAGGCCAAACATCAGGCCAAATAGCACCTGTAACCGCGACTGTAACGAGGGTCTTATGATAGCTAGCCTCTCTGGGATCAGAATTCTCTACACAGGATAACCCTGCCGGTCCAAAGGCTCAACTAGATTAGAGTATTACTCAGAATCTGATATGTCTTATTGGCACTAAGCCAGGCGTCTTCTACGCGGCCACCTAAACACCAGTCCCCGGCCACGGCCAGTCGATGACACCGATCCACATAACACCCCGCCTGATTGTTTCCATCACTTTGAGCATATCTCCAGCGATGTACACTGACTTCATGACAATCTGACCCAATTGCCCCACCCAGAAGCCGATTCATTTCGGTAATCAACTGTTCCTTCAAATCCTCGGGATTTTGTTCCAGCACCTGATTGGAATATCTAAAGTCACAGTGTCCAATCAATGCCGGGTGTTCCCCACGGCCCGGTTTTTTGTGATTCAGGGCGATCCAGTTCAGGATAGAATTACTGATTTCAGCCACATCAAAATCCAGATCAAGCGGTCTTGACGGTACTACCAGTATGGCTATACAGGGATTCATCCCAATTTTTTTTATCTCGGCAAGATGTTTGAAATATCCGGGTAAAAGCTCGCCGGCCTGAGCAGGCGGAGCAGTCACTATAACCCAGTCATACCAGCCAAGGGCCTCATTATGATCTCCGGCATACACCTCCCATCCCGATCGGCTTGGGCACAGATGAGTTATTCTGGTTGAGAACCTTATGTTGACATCTGTGGCCAGATACTTGCACAAAGCATTCATATCCCCCACCGGAACCAGCATTTCCTCCATCAGCAGGGCCGCATCCTTCAGGCACCTCTCCAGACCAGGCTCCATCTGCTTTAATGGGTTTTTCCTTTCACCATTCAGATGAATAATTCTCGGTGTCCAGGTCTCCAAAAGCCCCATTTCCAAAAGAGGTTCTAAAAACTTCTCAAATTCAGGGGTTCTCGAACCTAAAAACTGACACCCATGATCTATCGATGCATAGGGAGTATGTCTGGTAGACATACGACCCCCAACACCCCGGGATTTCTCAAAAACCTCCACGGTCTGCCCACTCTGTCGCAGCATACTGGCCAGGCTCAACCCAGCCATCCCTGCCCCAATAATTGCAAACCGCATACCAGCCCCAAGTCCTCATTCCAAATCCTGGCTCATGCTACCCTCAATCCGTCAGAAGATCATCTTCTGTGCTAGAATGAGTCCTTCAAGGTTTTGCAGAATTCCTCTTGTGCCTATGAAGGCGGAACTTTATACTTCCTACCGATTATGAAACCTGCTATTCAGTATCTTTTGTGGCCGTTGTACATTCTGAAATCAACTTATGTAAAGCTTATGCTTTCCAGCACTGGAAATATGTTTTGCTTTCTCTTCAATCTGAGAGCCCGGCTTCGGAAAAAGGATGTTCGATTCTCTTTCAACCGGAAGTCTTCCCAATATACTGCCTCCGGTTCAGGTAGGTCTCTCTTGTTTTACCATCGTAAACAGGCCAATATGGCTTATCAGGATGGGATTGGGGAACGGGGTCTCACCCTTGGGAATACCTATTTTTTACCTCAGATTCAATTTGCCGATAATGACAGAGTTGTGGACTGTGGTGCCAATGTCGGGGACCTTTTTCAGTATTTTGTCCAAAATGAAATTCAAATTGAATACATCGGTTTTGAACCCTCAAAACTGGAGTATGAGTGTCTGAAATCCAATGTTGCCCCCGGGGTAACCTACAATATGGGACTTTGGAATTCTTCCGATACTCTGGAATTTTTTTCCTCCTCTACGGGGGCGGATTCATCGCTTATTCAACCCCCGACCTATGACGAGATCGTACGGGTGAATGTGAACAGGCTGGATTCCCTGATTTCTGGAAAAATCAAGCTTCTGAAAATTGAAGCCGAAGGAGCGGAACCAGAAGTGCTTCAAGGATGCGAAAACCTTTTGTCAGAAATAGAATACATCTCAGCGGATTTGGGGTTTGAACGGGGAGTTCGTCAGGAAAGTACGCTTGCTCCTGTCATCAACTTTCTTCTGTCCAGGAATTTTGAACTGATCGATGTCTCTCATGTCAGAGTTGTTGCCCTGTTTCGCAATAAAATTATTCCTGCCAGACATTAGCACCTGTTGTGATTCCCTTAAGGATAAATGCCCCCCCTGATGGCAACATAACCGGTTTTTCCGGCATTGTCTCAAGAAACCTGTCAACTGCTTCGGTTGCCCCTGGGCAGGTTTGAAAGCCGTAGTCATCAATCAGGATTATCCCACCTGGATTCATCCTCTCATAAAAAAACTCAAGCGAATTCAATGTAGGTTCATATAGATCAACATCAATATGCACAAAACTAAAACGGCGTTCGGAGATTTCATTAAATCTGTCTGGAATCCACCCCTTGTAGGAAACAAACCTCCCGGAAAACTCCTTGAGATTATCGATTACACTGGATTCCGAATAATTCAAATCGCCTGGGGTCCAATATTTCCCATCCTTGTCCCCTGGTGATGAAAGTCCTTCATAAGAATCAAAAAGATAGTGGATCTTGTTAGTGCCTGCTGTGCCAAGCAAAATAATATAGGAACTGCCCCCGTTATACACACCACATTCTGAGGTATCCCCTTCAACTCCTGAAACCAGACGCATCAACTGACTTAAGGCAAATTTTCGATCCAGAGACATCGCAGATTCCACCAGACAGAACCGTCTGGAAAATGTTTGAATTTTTGAAAATTTCCACCAGGCTACCGTGGGGTCCGTGAACTGATACTCAGGGTAAACCAGTAGCTTGGCCAATCGTTCGATCACACGAAACCCAGCCTCCCTGTCCCCATGAACTTTTGCCAGATATATGGACTTGCACATTGTATAAAACTTTTTCAGATTTTTAAAAATCATCGTGGGCTCCAGCAGTTGCGTCTGTCTGATCAAATCTGAATGTTAGCTTCATGAAGACCAAATCTCAAGAAGTCTGGTAATGTAAGCAAAATCAGCGTACTGGAAGTGGCAATTCAATCCTTGCCAAATTTTTTATTCAGGGTTAGACTCATGCTCCTTTAACCAAGTCACGGGGCTGGTTCGATGCTATGTTTTCCTTAGCGACAATTAAAAAAACTTTGAAAGCACTCCGCTTGCAGCGTGTGGCACACTGGATCGTAAAACAATACGCTGCAATCAGGCCCAATCAGGTGTGCCGACGCAACGGCATACTTTATCAATTAGACCTGTCAGAACTCATCGACTACTCAACCTTTATTGGTGGGTGGGAAAAAAGCACTATCGATTTTCTGTCTGGGACCGTATCCCACGGACACTATGTTCTTGAAGTTGGAGCAAATGTTGGTGCACATACTCTGCAGATTGCCCAGCTTGTAGGTCCAAATGGCCGTGTCTATGCGTTTGAACCTACAGATTTTGCCGCCAACAAACTAATGGCAAACATGAAACTCAATCCAGAACTGGCAACCCGTATCCGTTTGAGAAGGGAACTGGTTACCAACTCTAAACTGGAAACCCCTACCACCACCATTCGCTCCTCCTGGAAACGCGAAGAATCTGGTCATCAAAGACCGCCGGAAGTACTTCAACCTAAATCAATTTCAATTGATGAACTCGTCGCCGAAGAGGGCATTCATTGTGTTGATCTCATAAAGATTGATGTGGACGGCTATGATTACAAAGTTCTTCAGGGTGCAGTCAATACCATCAATACTATGAACCCCGTTATTTTTATAGAACTGTGTGAATACTGCCTTAATGCTCAAGGCGATTCCATCAGAGATATATTTGAACTGCTTTGCGGTGCAGGTTATGAGGCAACACTTGAGGATGGTAGCAGTATCACAGGTGTAGAGCAGGTTTTAAAAATGGTTGGTTCCGACAGTTCTGTGAACGGAATCTTTCGAAAGAAGAATTGAATATGACAAACAACTCAAAACAAACCAAACTGCATTTAGGGTGTGGCAGCAGATTTATTCCCGGCTATGTCCATGTCGATGTGATACACCATCCTCATATTGACTATCTTTGCAATATTGATGATTTGAGTGTTTTCCACGACAACTCCGTAGATGTGATTTACAATTGCCATGTTCTTGAACACTTTCATCGCTACAAAGTGGGCAATGTATTGAAGGAGTGGTTTCGGGTCTTGAAGCCAGGGGGAATCTTAAGAACCTCCGTCCCTGATTTTGCCGCCCTTGCCGAGCTATATTTAAAGACTAAAGACCTGAAAACGGTGGTAGGCCCGATTATGGGGAGGCAGAACTACCTTTACAATATTCATTACAACATTTTCGACTACACCTACTTTCATGATCTTCTCGAACAAGTGGGTTTTAAGACAATCAACCGGTATGATTGGAAAGATACAGAGCACGCTAATATAGATGATTATTCACAGGCATATTACCCCCATATGGATAAAGAAAATGGATTGCTCCTGAGTCTGAATGTTGAGGCTACCAAGTAGAGATTTTCAAAGTTGTCTGTGAGAAAATCTTTTTTGTTTGTACTTCGGGATTTGAGATACGGCGGGGCAGAAAGATTTATAGTAAATCTGGCAAATCACCTCGTTGAGTCGGGACATCCCTGTACAATTGCTCTGGTTATAAACAAAGGTGAGTTACTTGCTGAGTTGAATAAGGACATTGTGGTTGTTAGTGCTGATGTCCCCAAAATGTCCCGTTTTATCTCACCTCTTTCTGCCATTATACAAAGGACAAATCCGGACATATTGTTTTCTACCACGGAATACATCAATATTATGTGCTGGGTAGCCTGGATGTTCAGTAGGATTCCATCCACCAAATTGATTCTACGGGAGGCCACTTTGTTGGGCCAGCACCTCAGAAGCAAAGAACCATTATTAAAACGGACCTTGCTTAGGCTCTTAAGTCGGATGGCATATAATGGGGCTAACGCTGTTATATTCCCTTCCCACGCAGCAAAAACCCTGTCCTGCGGATGGCTTGGACTAGCTGGCGGGCATCACTTCACTCTTTACAACCCAGTGGATCTGACCAAAATAAATGCTCTGGCGGCGGAATCTTCCGATCTGGTCCCGAGACAACCCTATTTTTTGGCTGTCGGCCGGATAGAAAGAGAGAAAAACTTTGATCTTCTGATTCGCGCTTTTCACATATACTCTCAGAGTGTTCCTGATGTCGAGCTGGTTGTCCTTGGAAATGGAAGCCGAATGTCGGATATCAAACAGATGATTCAAGACCTTTCACTCGAAAACAGAGTGAAATTGCCAGGGTTCTCACCTAATCCATATTTGTTTATGAAGCACTGCGTTGCCCTTGTCTCGTGCTCAGAGTATGAAGGACTCTCCAATGTGCTTTTAGAGGCTGTAGCCTTAAATACAAAAATCATCGTGACAGAAAACTGCAGTAGCTCTGTAGAGTTAACAGGGCATTTTGGAGATGGAATCGTTTGCAAAAACTCGGATGTCTCTCTTGCTTCTGCACTTAAACAGGCGCAGAACACAACCGTTCCTTCGTACAAAGCGAAGGTCGCCACAGTGTCTGACTACGCAAATTCTGTCCTCAACCTATGTGAAATATGAAAGTTACATTTGTTTCTACTGTCAATCCCGAACCCGTCTCCGATGACTTTCACCTCAGGAACTTTCACCCTTTTTTGGAAATTTCGCCCATAGAGCTGAATTCCACTAAAAAAATTGATTCTCTTTATCGCAGTAGAGATCCTCGTTATCTGTCCATGCTAAAGCGATACGCCTCACAATTTTCCGATACCGAAACTCTGGTATGCTCACAGATGAACCCATTCCATCCCGAATGGCTGAAACTGGAGCTTGGTCAAACTATCAAGGTGTTAGGCCTGGTAGATGACCCTGTTGTGACATATAGTTGTACTCTACCATCCCTGTTTGCCTTTGATGCCGCATTTTATGTTTCTCCCAGTTACTCTTCCGACTTATCTATGCCGGATCTTTTAGAGCTGAATGGTATAAAACAGCATACCTGGATGCCTCTTTCGCAGGTCTCAAAATCCTCTCCAGGTGTCAGCAATGTCTTAAACAGTCTTGATAACAGAACAAAACCCGGGATTTATGTGGGTGGATTCTACTATGAAAAACTGGAGAGACTAGCCCGACTCAAAGCAAATCTTGGATCGAGCCTCCAGATTTATGGGAAATGGCCAAAAATGGGTTTTTCCGGAGCTTTAGCTCCTTTGCGTGGCACCAATGTATGGTTCCCTTACAGAGTAACCCCACTTAGTGCTGCCGATAAAATACAAACCTATCTTGATTACAAAATAGGTATCAATCTTCATTTCAATGAAGGAAGAGAAACGGGAAACCTTCGATGTTATGAAACCACAGCCTACGGACTAATGCTTTTATGTGACAAAGCTTCTATGAATTCACATGAATTGATCTATGAACCTGGAGAAGAAGCTGTTTATTTTGAGTCCATGGAAGAGGCTGCTGATTTGACCCGCTATTTCCTGAAGCACGATGAACAAAGAATTCGTGTGGCAAAATCTGGACACCTTAGGTTCCTCAATTCATATGACTCCACTAAAGTAATGCAAACATTTTTATCCTGGTGTCTGAAGCTAAAACTTAGAGCACAAACGGATTTATGAGCAAACCTAGGGTTCTTTTAGTCAGCATGACTCTAGGAGCCGGTGGGGCAGAAAGAAATATTGTCCACCTGGCAGACTGGTTTTGTAGAACCTGCCAAACTGGAATTTTGACTCTTAGCCCGGTTGAAGAAGACCACTATTTTGTACCCGTTGGTGTTACAAGGCTTGTGGGTAAACTGAACAAATCCCGTCTTCCCAAAATAACTCCCAGATTCCTTAAAGTTCTTATCAATTTTTTCTATCTTCGAGCCAGGGTGAAAGAATTTTCCCCTGATATCTGTATCTGTTTTGTAGATGAGATGAATCTACTATTGTTACTGGCATTGGCAGGTACAGGAATCCCTGTAATAATTTCTGAAAGAATTCACCCAGCCTATCATTCCATTCATAGAATACTGAATTGCTTAAGACCCCTGATATACAAAATGTGTGTGAAACTGGTTGTACAGACAGAGGCCATAGCTCACTGGTGCCAAATCAATTGGAGTCTACCCGCCAGTCAGATCTCCATCATACCCAATCCCGTGCTCCCCGTTTCTCAGAAAGTATATCAAACCATACCTCGGGCTTATTGTATTGGTAGAATGGACTTACAGAAGAATCACAGTTTATTACTCGAAATGTTTGCGTCCCAAAATGCCCCTGAAATAGCAACCTGTCTGATCGGAAGCGGTGTTCTTAAATCCCATCTACTGGAACAAATTAATACACTTGTTCTTCCAATCACTGTTATGGAACCGGTTCAGGATATAAAGGAATTGTTACACCCTGGCAATATTCTCATCCACTGTTCCCTTTATGAAGGGTTTCCTAATGTTGTTCTGGAGGCTATGTCCTGTGGAGCTGTTCCTGTATGTACCCCTTTTCCCGGGGTTGAATCCATTGTAAATCATGGAGTAGACGGCCTGATTGCTGACAGTTTTTCAGCCCTGGCAATGAATACATGTGTTCAAGCTCTGATATCTGATCCTGTGCTGAGAGAAAAACTGAGCCAGAATGCCATAGCTACAGCGCAAAGACATCATCCTGATAAAATCATGCCTCGCTGGACGGAGTTGGTTGAGACCTATCGTAATAAGTGAAATAGACCATAACCAAAAACCAGTTAGTGGCATACACAACCGAGGTTGCTATGGCTATACCCATCACTCCAAATTTCTCGATAAATACAAAATTCAATAACACATTTAACAAAAAGCTCAGAATTGCCAAAACCCCTAAAAGTCTGGTTTGCCCCCTGGCCACGGCCAGCTGATTTTGCACCGTCGATAATATATAAAATGGATATTGAAACAGATATGCCTGAAATATAGGCACAACTCGATTCAGATCCATTTCCGTAAACTGTCCTCGCATATATATAAGTCCCACAATCTCTTTAGCAAAGATACCCAAAAACAAGGCCACTGGTACAATGACCAAAAAGGAAATCAGGCTGATGCTACGAGCCGAGGAACGAATCTCCTGGGCGGTTCCCGAGGCTGCAATTGATGCCAAGTGGTGCAGGACTGCATAGGCCAGTGACCCAGACAATATAGTCAATATTACGGAAGACAGACGATTGGCATAATTTAAAGCACTTAAACTGCCTGAATCCAGCTGAAACCCCATGGCTTGATCCACAGTTGTAGTACCGGCCATAATCAGGGAACTCGCCATCATTGGGTAAGTCAGCATCCAAAGACTCTTTGTGACACTTCTGTCAGCAAGCCCGGTCCTAAGTCGTGAAGGACGAACCAGAAACATGATAAGCATCGTTTCCATGATACAGCCTATGAGCCAGCCAATGGATAACATCAAAGCATCCCCACCCCAAAATGCGATCAGTCCAATGATACACAAGGCTGTTGTGACTGGGGCAAAATGCAATGGAAACATGCGCTTTTCAGCTATCAGCACTCCTCCTAATGTTTGAGATATAACCTGAAACGGGATAGAAAAAGCCGTGATTTGTACCGTTAGTACAGTGGCCTTTAGTACCTCAAGATCAACCTCAGGCTTCAGCCAAAGAATCAGTGTTTTTGCACCAAGTGCCAGGATTGTGCTCAATACACATGAATAAGCAGCAAACTCCAATGCCGAAAACCACAACTTCAATTTTGCTTCGGATTTTTCCTGGGTCTTTGACAAGACTTCAAAATATACCTTAACCGCGCAAGGTCTCAATGGCAGAGCATAAGCGGCCACCACAATTGCCTGAAATGAAAACCCTAACGCGAATGCATCCAACTCCCAGGATATGCCGAATTCTGAAGCAAGATACATCTCTTTTAGAGTAGTGATCAGCTTCAACAGAACCAGGGCAAAAGTAGATGAAAAAATGATGCGGATCATCTGATGATTAAATAATTCTCATTTGAGAGATGTAAACATTCTTGTAACTGTTCAGCATCCGAGTTTCCGAGTACCAGTCTCTTATCCCTCCATCAAGTTCTTTTTCTCTTGGATTGAAATCCGAATCTTCTGAATTTAACGCCTGGTGAATGGACAAACAAAGTCCATCAGGGTGCTCAGGATCATAGGTAATCCCATAAGAGAATCTGGACATTATCTCTGTGGTCCCTCCCCGCTGTGGGGCCACTACTATAAGCCCAGACAACAATCCTTCAATCACAGTTCCGGGTAAGTTCTCAAAACAGCGACTAGGCATTACCAGAATCGAACATTTTTTAAGGAGATCAAGTTTTGCCTCGCCACTCACATGTCCGTGGTATACAAACCTTGGATCCTTTGTCCATTCTCTGATTTGATTCTCCAAAGGTCCCTTGCCTGCAATATGCAGGACCCAGGACATATCTGTGATTTTTTGAATAGCCCTGTGCAAATCAGTGATTCCCTTTGCTTCACTGAGATGTCCCATATAGAGTATATTTGCTCTTTCGCGGACGGAATCTCTTAACTCGCAGAATTTCTCAACATCAAACCCATCCGCAATCACAACCGAATTTTTTGCCTTGAGTCCCTGATTTTTATGCTCATTCAGAAGAAATTCCGATGGGGAGCAAAAGACATCTATATACTTGGTGAAGGAAACCTTCCAGAAGCGGTAGGCATCGCATAACATACTTTTACAATACTTGTCCTGAGGATTCTGGTGAACAAAGTTGGCCTTGGGGCATAAGAGATGGCCATCCCGAGTTGTGTGGATTACCTTAAAACCCAATTCATGAGCAACTTTCCATACAATGGGTGAGAAGCTATCGATGTTTTGAGTATGAACGATATCAGGCCGCAACTCCTCCAGGTAAATACGAATCTGTCTTCCCACGGCTGAGTTGTAGAGTTCCTTAAAATGCCAGATGGCTTTTTTCCACTTCTCTTGAGGTTTTTCATATACCCAGTACTCATTATCAGGAAAAAATCGGATAACCGGAATCCCATCTACAAGATCCCGTTCCTCACCCTTCTCTTTTGATGTAGTGCTTAGGACCGTTATATCAATCCCTTTGGAAAACAATCCATTTACCAGCCTACGGGTAGACATCTCCGCCCCCCCGATCTCGTAGGGATAGTAGAGATTGCTGACCATCAGGACTTTTAATTTATGCATCTACAGAGCCTTAATCACAAAAAAACCACCAATCAGAAGTATCGTAAACACCACAGCAAACACATCAAACCACTTCTCAATTTTTTCCTTGATTGCTGGCCCAAAAAAGTAGAGAAGCAAAGCCACAAGAAAAAAGCGGGCTGAACGGCCAAACAGGGAAGCAATCATAAACTCAAAAAAATTAACCTTAAAAAATCCAGCAGCCAGTGTAAAGACTTTGTATGGAATGGGGGTGAATGCAGCTACTAGTACAGCAAGCATTACATTTTCCTGATACTTCTGCTCGACTATGACAAAAGCTCGTTCCAGATGAAGTGTAGAGACAATGAGCTGTCCAAGGGAATCATAAAACCAGAAACCTATGGCATATCCAATTGCTCCACCAAGTACACTTCCCAAAGAGCACACAAAAGCATACCAGATGCTCTTGGTGGGTCTGGCAACACACATGGCCAAAAGTAATACATCCGGTGGAACAATAAAAAAGGAAGACTCAACCAATGCCAGAAAAAACAGGGCCCACAAAGCCTGGGGTTTTTCTGCCCAGCTCAATGTCCAGTCATACAAAGCTCGCACTTTTTTTAGCATTAGAAGTCCTTCATTGGGCCAACGATTTTACCATTGATTCTTTTTTGATCTCAAATATCCGGGCAACCACTGGAAGAGAAATACAATAAGCTCCCAAGGCGTACAAAAGAAACAAAAAATGTACATAAAATGTTTTTGATAAGGAAGACCATGAGCCTGAGTCGTATTTTAATGGGGATAAATAACTGCTGACATCCATGCTCAAAGGCAAAATGCAGAAAATGACAATCGGCCAGGTGAGAATTGTATTACACAATGCCAGAATCAGTCTGGTGAGAAGCATGATAAGGACTCTGGAAAATCCTTCCCGGCCCAGAGCCCTTGAGGTATGCCCTTCCATGCGCATAGGAAAACATATGGATAGTATATTTCCCCCTGGTAAAAGCACTAGAAACATCATTACGGAAGAAAACCATATCACCTGCAGGGCATGAACAGACATGGTTCCCGTTATATAGGCCAGACCAAGAAGCACAAGAGATCCTGCGCAAAATATCAGCATAATGCTCAGATTTTTAGCAATCAGGATCTGCTTTTCTGAAACGGGCAGAGCAAGTAGCTGAATGATTGCTTCTCTTTCCATGCCATATTGATTTGAAGAAAGGTCCGAGGCAGAAAGAAACAGAGCACCGAACACAAAAACAGGCCATAGATTCAGGATAGGCCAGTGAAGTTCCTGAATATGTACCACAACAAAAAGAACTGCCCAGAAAATCATGGCACTCAATACGGGCAGAATGATCACTAGCCGTACTGAAGGCTCCCTCAGATACAGACGCAAATCCTTCATCACCTGAACCAGCAGCACCTCGGACATTCCCGGAATTCGAGACAGGACATTCTCAAGTCTTTGGTACATCTTTTTTGCTATCCAGCCTACCCTTAATGTTCCTGACTCCTCCGATACCTGAAGCCATCCCACAGCCAAACTGCCCAAACCCATAAAGGTAAGTGTCTGTAGGCACAAGAGCAAAACATACAGAAAAAATGAACCAAACTCATATAATCCCAGGGACTGGATGGCCAGCATAAGCGTGCTGGGGGGCAAAAACCAAGTATGGACAAGAAAAGGAAAGTCCGGGCGGGTAAATGGTTCCAGAAGCGGTAGGCGCAAAAGTATCTGTCCGTATAAAAAAAACACAAAAAGGAAGGAAAAAACCGGCAACATAAAACTCATGAGGAAAACAAACCAGCGACGGTTTCTCAAAATGGTGTAATAAAGAAACAGTACCGTCTGTGATAAGGCCAATGTTCCAATTAACCAGACAAGACCAAGCAGAAAATACAGGGGCGAAAACCACAACGAAGATACCATGCCTGCACCAACTGCCATTCCCCAAAGTAGGGGAAGATTGCTTAGAACCGGGGTGTCAAGAAGCGAACCAATGCAGGAAGCAAAAAACAGATTTTTTCTGGGAACCGGGAAAACCAGAAGGGAACGAAAGTCCAGACTCTCTCCCAGTTTAGAGCCAAGAATTGGACCAATCAAGGCACTAAACCATACCACACTCAATCCCAGACCAAAAAAATCATACCTCCAGCTGTCCCTGACCCAGGTGATCATTGCATATCCCAAAAATCCAAAAAACACCCCTGAAGCCAAAAAAAATCCCAGGACAGCTTCAGGTGGAAGGAAACGGGGCAGATCCGCCTTTAACCTACGGTAGTTCAATTTGCACTTTAGTTCTAAAATGCTAAGGATGGTTAGATTTTGCGCCGCATCCATGTAAAAACACTTCTTCCAGGCTTTGGGCCCCGGATTTTTCAAGAATCTCTGCCTGAGTTCCTTCCATCATCAAAAAACCATCTCTAATTATGCCAACTCTGTCACAGACCTTTTCGACAATTTCAAGAATGTGGGACGAAAAAAAGACGGTCATACCCTGATCCCTTAGATCCATCAACAGTTGTCTTACGCGAATCACACTGATCGCATCCATACCATTAAACGGCTCATCCAGAAAAAGGATTCGCGGTTTATGGATCAAGGCACTCAGGAGTGCCAGCTTTTGCTTCATTCCCTGGGAACAGTCCAGAATAAATGTATCGCGTTTTTCCCACAGCTCCAAAAGCTTCAAACCATCTTCAGCACGAGGCTGCCACTCTTGCTCAGACAATCCATGCATTCGGCCACAAAATTCCAAAAACTCCCAACAGGACAACCTGTCATACATCTGCAAATGATCGGGAACCAGACCAATTTTTTTTCTGATTTCTACAGGATGCAACAATGGATCAAGCCCCAAAATCCTTACGGTTCCACGACTTGGCTTTAAAAACCCCGTCAACATACGGATTGTTGTAGACTTTCCGGCCCCATTGTGACCAAGGAACCCATATACTTCCCGGGGATACAATTCCAGATCAAGGCTCTTAACAGCACAAAAACTGCCAAAATCCCGTCCTAATCCCCTGACACTTAAAACATTATCATCGGGCTGTATCAGAATCATCCTCCCAAACATTGCGGACTAATTTAAGAATTCGAATCATGGTTCTTAACAGTTCTACCCTTATCCTGTGTTCATGACTGGGATAACGAACCAGCAGGCGGGCAAATGCTCGGTCACTGCCCTTTAAATCATTGAGATAAAGCTTTGCCATACCCAGATGATACAGGGACTGTTCTTCTCTTAGATTATAGTCCTCACCTAGAATCTCAGAAAGTACTTCTATCGCCTCCTGATGTAACCCTAACTGCACTCTTAAGAGGAATGCCAGATTGTATTTTGATTCCAAAAGAAGCTCTGACGGTCCCTGTTTTTTGATAATCTCGATCAGTTCGTATCCCCGTCTGGCAGAGTCCTTAAAGTCACGATAACGAAACCGTGATACTTCCGAATCAAAAAACATCTGGACACTGGAAACTTCATGCTCTCGTCCACCCCTGGACATAAGCTGAATCAAACGGTCCTTAACATCAAGAAAAAAAACATCCAGACTAAACACATGCAGATAATCAAGAATGGCAGCCGCATGATCCTTGCGGACTTCATTGAGTCTTCCCCTGACATAATAGGCTTTTAAGTGATAAGGCGACTGGGACAAAGCCTGATAAATCCAGTTTACGGATTTTTCCAGTATTTCCTCTTTGGAAAACAGAATCTGCCAGGTACCTAACCAGAACTCCAGATTCTGCCAGCGAGAAAACCCAACGGTATTTTCTACAAGCCCCAGGTACCTTTGTAAAAGGGTTTGAAACTTCTGAGGGTCCGTTGCAGTCAGTTCTGTCAAAAGAATATCCTCAATTGCCCTTTGTAAGGGTTGGGATTCCAGAATCGTAAATTTTTTTTGGCCCTCCTGACTGCCCTTTGCATTAAGAATCTTGATTCCGGAGGTAATAGAAACTGGTTCCACTGCCTTTAAGTCCAGCTTTTGAATCAATTTCTGATAGTTTTCTTCTCTTAACTCCCTGGCTTTCTGATCCTGGCCAAGAATTGTTAAGTACTCTGCCCGTGTAATATTTTTAAACAGATCATCCAGATCTTGTTTGGGTTTTATTACTTCAAGCCAATAAAGTGCTTCTTTGTAGTCAAAGTCTTCCCGGGCTGCCTTTAACTTTCTTTCTGCCAGAATCTGGTGGAAATATCCCAAAGCACTGTATAACAAAAAAAAAGAACCTAGCAGTGCAAACAAAAACCAAAGGCTTGCGCCCCGGCTTTGTTTCATATTTTTGGGAAAATTCCACAAAAACCAGATTAGTCCAACAGGGGGACAGATAAAACACAGGGCCAGGATGAACCAGGGATCCCTAAGGATGGTCCATGTCAAAAATGGATGAGGACGCAACTCAGGCCAATCCTCCCATAATCTTTAATACCAGTCCCAAGGGTGTGAGGGTAATAATCAGGATCAGCACAAACGCAACCGAACATGGGACCGTCAGAGCTTGAGCCGAACTCATTTTTCCATATACTACATTCAGGGAATAGACCAGTAAAGCCAGTGAATCAACAATCAAAAGAAGAAACCAGACAATCCTGGCCATTTCTACAATGCTAATACCAAAATAAGGTTGCAACAGACAAACAATCAGTGATGAGCCAATACCCTCAAGCACAAAGGGGCTAAACGAAACTACGGAAGCAAACAAAAACACCAGAACCGAGCCACTCCGTCCTGCAAAACCCATCATAGTGTGGGCTATGCTGATAAGAAATCCAAGTCCAATAAGACCAAGGGCAAAAGAGCCGGCCATTCCAATTCCGATACCAAAAAATGAGGGACGGTTTCCGTAGATCAGACTGCTGCTGATATGCGAGCTAAACCCAATCAAAAGCAGAATAGTCAAAGCCGTAAAACTCTCTACAAGCCATCCACTAGAACCAATGCTACGGATTCTTAACCTTGGCTGAAATACGGTCTGTAAGACAAGGCGAACAGGATTCACAGACTCACCCCACCTGTCCACAGGTACAGTAATGGAGAAGCCCCCAACATACCGGAGGAACGAAGAATTTCTTTGCCCACCAGGGATGGATACATCATGTTTCTTAAGAAAATCTGAAAATTCTCCAGAGGATTTTGCTGCACCCGGATGATATGTGGCTCAGGTAGATCAGCCAGTTTCTGGGCTAGTTCCACAGCATCCTGCAAACTGCCGATTTCATCTACAAGACCATTGGTTTTGGCCTGAACACCATTAAATATTGAGCCATCTGCCCAGGGTCTGACTTGTTCCAGACTTAGATTTCTACCCTTGGCAACAGCCTGAACAAACTGTTCATAAGTTGAGTCAACCAGATTTTGCAACAGGGCCCGTTCCTCATCCGTCATAGCTCTGCTCATGGAGCCAATGTCTTTAAACTTTCCCGATTTAATACTTATGGCAGTCACACCAACCTTTTCCAGAAGTGATTCCAGATTTGCCAGTGAAAAAATTACACCTACAGAGCCTGTAACTGTACCTTCGTTGGCAACTACCTTATCCGCAGCAGCAGCAATATAAACTCCACCGGAAGCACAGACATCAGCCATGGATGCTACAATTTTTTTGCCTTGCTGCCGAAGTTTCATCAGCTCCTGATAAATTTCCTGGGATGCCCCCACTGTACCGCCTGGGGTATTGAGCCGCACTACAATAGCTTTAACTCTGGAGTTTTTCCCCAACTGCCTTAACTGTTTTACAATGGCATCCGACCCGCTGGCCTCCTGCCAGGGACTGCCTGAAGACTCCGTTTGAATAGCTCCATATACATTAACAATAGCTATGCCATCCTTGTTGGAATCCCCACCGCCCATTCCTGGAAGCCATGAGGGTAATCCCTGGGTTACCTCCGCACTGGATGAATCTGTAGCCTTAGCATCAGTTCCCGTATTTAAGGGAGAACGGGCTACTGTCAGTGAGCCAAGAAACGACAACACCATCAGGCCTAAAATCATAAAGGCCCTGAACCCAAGTCCAGCTTCAACCGGTTCTTGAATGTGATTCCGTGTCGGTTCTTCTTGCCCCGCTGTTTCTGACTCAGCACTGGTATTTATTTCTTGTTTTTCTTCCCGATTGTCTTCCATGATTATCTCCCCGCTATCCAGGCAAAAAGTCTTTTCTGTTCCACTGCATCAAGACTTTCAGGGTGCCATTGTACACCAAGAAAGGAACCATCGGGAGTTTCAATTCCCTCAATTATCTGATCTTCACCCAATGCATTTACCAATAACCCTTTGCCTACAGTACAAACTGCCTGATGATGAGAGGAGTTCACCATAAATTTGGGCTTTTGCATTACCTCTAACAAGCGGGTATTCTCAACTAAAGAAACAGCATGAGCCAGAAGGTCCGGTACCTTGTTTGATAGAGAATGATTTCTGCTATGTGCACACTGTGTTGGCAAATCCTGCCATAGACTGCCACCACAAAAAACATTGACGATCTGCATTCCAAGGCAAATACCTAAAATTGGGATTCTGCCCCATACCAGAGACAGTAGTTTTAATTCCATTTCCACTCTTGGTAAATCCAGGGTACACAGGCTATCGAGGCTGGGATCCCCTCCATAGAATTGAGATGGAATATCAAAGCCCCCGGTCAGAATCAGTGCGTCCAGTCGATTGCTGTACTCTTTTAACAAGGTATCGTTTTGGGTATAGGGCATATACCAGGGTAGAACCGGTTCAGATAACAGGGCATGCCAGTATTCTGCACACAGATAATACGCGCCTTTAGGCGATGGTGCTCCTGTTCTTTGGGGAAGAAAGTAGTTGCCGGTAATCCCAACAACACGCATAACCTAGTGGCCTGTACTTCCGAATCCACCCCGTCCCTCACCAGGAATAAATGGTAAAACCTCAGTTACAGGAATGGTTTTACACAATACAAGCTGGCACAAACGGGTACCCATTGGAATGGTAGTTGGTTCCTGCCCCATATAAATCAGGGGCATGGCCCAAAAATCTCCAGCCCCACTGTAATCCTCATCAATCAGGCCAACACTATTAGCCTGAATCAGTTTGTAACGGGAATAGGTAGAGCTTCTGGGCAACAGAAAGCTATGGTGGCCTCTGGGAGGTTTGACTATGATACCCAGATCAGCTGTTTTAAACTCAAACTGTTTTGAAAACGACAAATCTTCACACAAAACCAGATCAAAACCTGCGGATTCACTGGTTTTTACTCCTGAGTTCTTTTGGTATAGTTCTTCAACCACTGAGTTTCTGTAAAAAATTCCAATTTGCATATATTACCCCAGCTCATCCCAGTCTACCCCAGAAGATTTGGAGTATGCTGTGGGTTTGGCTTCAAAAAAATCGGTTTTGATCTGATTCACGGAAGAAAAGGAGTCAACCCATTTCATTGGATGCTCAGTTTCTTCTGGATAAAGGCGGGCAAAGCCAATAGCATCCATGCGTTTGTTGGAAAGATAGCGGATATACCTTTCAATAATTGTGTCCGTTAAACCGAGAATCCCATCCTTGATGATATATTTTCCCCAATTGATTTCACCCTGTACTGCAGAATCCATCAAACTGGACAGTTTTTCCATGGTACTGTTTAAAAACAGTTCCGGGTTTTCTTTACGCAGTGTGGTGATGATATTTTGAAATAAAACCAGATGTGTCAGCTCATCCCGCTGGATATACCGGATTTCCTGGGCCACTCCACACATCTTTCCCTGCCGTGCCAGAACATAAAAGAAGGAAAAACCTGAATAAAAATAAAGACCTTCGAGAATATAATTTGCCATCAGGGCCAGAACAAAATTCTCTCTGGTAGGATCCTGTTCAAATTGTTCATATATGGAGGTAATCACCAGATTTCTTTCCAGTAAAAACTTGTCTTCTCTCCAATAATTGTATATTTGTTCCCGTTTGGATGCAGATACAACCGTGTCTAGGATATAACCATAGGACTGAGAATGTACTGCCTCCTGAAATGTTTGCAGGGTAAGGCACAGGTTTACTTCAGGTGCCGTGACAAAATGGCTGAAATTGGGCAGATTTGCTGTTTGTAAACTATCTAAAAAGACCAGAAATGAAATGACTCTATCAAATCCCTTCTGCTCGGCATCCGACAATACCTTGTAATCCTTGGCATCATTACCGAGTGGAATTTCCTCAGGGATCCAGAAATTGTTCATCATGGCCCGGTAAAGCTTCATAGCCCAGTCGTATTTGATATTGTTGAGTTCAAACAGATTGGTTGAATTGCCGTCAATCAATCTTCGTTTCTCAAAGGCACTGTCTCCCTTGGGATTAAACAGTTTATTCCTCTGCATTTTCATTGGTTCAACCTCTGATCCTTACTGACAAGCATTACATTCTTCAACTTCAACAGCCTTGCTGCGCATGTAATAAACTGTCTTGCATCCCAGTTTCCACGCATTTGTATAATAACTCAACAAGTCTACTGCTTTGGCATTGGAAGTCACAAACAAATTCAGAGACTGAGACTGATCGATCCATTTTTGCCGTACCGCTGCCGCCTGCACCACCCAGTTCTGATCAATTTTATGGGCTTCCTTATACAGCCAGTAAGTGCTGTCATTCAGGTTAGGAACAGCAGAAATCATTACTCCATTTACTTTTTCTGTCCTCTCAATCTTGGCAAATACCGGATCAATTCCGGCTGTAGTTCCAGCAATCAGCGAGATACTGCCAGTAGGAGCAACGGCTAAGAGATACCCATTGCGAAGACCATGCTTTTTAACCTCTGATTTCAGACTGTCCCAAGGGTGCCGCTCCCCAAGATCTCGTCCTCCAAACCAGTCCCCTTTCTCCCAGTCAGAGCCTGAAAACAGATTGTATCTGCCTTTTTCCTTGGCCAGATCCATGGAAGACCGAATGGTATAATAAGCTATTTTTTCATACAGTTCATCAGAGTATTCAAGATGCTTTTGACTTTCCCAAACAATTCCCTTGGTCGCCAAAAGTGCATGATATGACATTGTTCCCAATCCGATAGCTCTGTATTTTTTATTGGTAGCCTCAGCTTCTCTGACAGGATAGAAATTCAAATCAATCACATTGTCAAGCATGCGC
>JACFNL010000040.1:0-14299 GCA_019454875.1 Candidatus Cloacimonadota bacterium
GTGATTTTTTGATGTAGGTTTTGCATGTTTATATGTTACCACGGGGTTTTTGGGCGTGTTTAAACCCGGTATATACGGGGGATTTTTGCAATTTTGAATTTCTGGGTGTCCTGTCTGAGATCAGATTAAAGTTGAGCGAAATGATGCGTTAAATCCCTTGTTTTTCGTATATCCAAGACGCTGGTTAAAATCCCTCTCAAAAACCTGTCAAGATAAATCTGTACTAAAGCCTGCATATCAGATGATTTTTTTTTAACCTTTGAAACCCCGTCTCAAGTGGCAATGGAAACTGAGAAGGCTGTGACAGATTGGCCTGGCAACTCTGATTTACTTCTTGTGACAAACTGTTAATCCGTGACAGATTGAACCGAATCACCATCACGGTTCTTGACATTGCAGCGTTTCAAAATCACCTGGGGCAAATGCGACCCATTCAGGTTGACCAAATATTGCTGCCACAAAACCAACACAGTTTTGTCTGAAAGGGTTGGGGTTAAAAATTCTGTAACTGATGCCTAATCTTTGGAACAGCCAATTGAGGTTTTTCCAGAGGGAATAACGATAGGAAACATACAAAACCTCTACCTGTGGATGAACGATGGTGATTGGAAGTATGTGAAAACCCCATGCAGATCTGTTTTCCATGCGGTAAACACCTGGCCCACCCCAATCAAGATCATAAATTTTTCCTGAGTCATCAATCAGGCCAATGTGATTCCATTTGCTGCGGGTAATGCTTTTGATAAACCAGGGAACAAGGCCGGGTTGTGAAATCAAAACAATGGAATATCTCATTTGTAGATTTACCACCCCAAAATTGTAACTCATTTAAAATTGATTCTGATATTCTATGAACAATGCCCGTTTTTTTCTCATTGATTCTTGCGCTGATATTCTGTACTCAGGCTTGGGCTACAGTTTATACACAGGGCACAAGGGCTGTACACCCGGCTGCCTGTGAATCCGAAACAATTGAGGGGATTTTTGGCTACAATGCCGTTTGTGTTTCAGAGGAATCTGGGGTTTTTGTCGATGAGGTCCCAAAAGATTCGCATATTTATCTTCGGCTGAATCTGTTCCGAAAGCCTGGGCAGAAAGACGGGGTCATTCTGATTTTTTATCCGGGAACCCAAAATGGAGGGGAGCAGGCCGTAGCTATTGTGGAAACGGTAAGAATAACTGAGTCCCGCTGGCAGACTCTTGATGTTCCTCTGCCCGGATTTGACAGATACAGCCCCACACCTGTTATTTCATGGAGTTATGCAGAACAATCGCCCAACTTAGCCAATCGTCTGGCCCGATTTTCTGAGTATGATACATCTGGAGAACGCAAAAATGCCTATTTTAAGGATTACAAAAATCTCTTTGTTTCCGAGATCTCACTGATTTCCAAGCCTGAACCAGAGCATTGGAATGAGGAAAAACTTCTGAAACAGGTAAGGGAATCTGCCTTAACCTCAGGAGAGGTGCTCCATTTTATAGCCAGTTTTTCTCCCTATATTCTGGCTGTTCTCAATCTTCTAATTCTAGGTTTTGCCTTAAAAAAATTTGCCTATCAGTCCCTATTGCTAATCTCCATACCCATTCTTTTATCTACATG
The DNA here is from genome assembly GCA_019454875.1 of Candidatus Cloacimonadota bacterium. Classification (GTDB taxonomy): domain Bacteria; phylum Muiribacteriota; class UBA6191; order UBA6191; family UBA6191; genus UBA6191. The sequence continues at coordinate 1,601 of JACFNL010000040.1, forward strand.
CCTTTTCCTTTATCCAATTGCAGAATGGACCCAGGAAATTGATAAAATCCGCCTCAGACAAATTCTTCTGAATCTGGAACAGGAGACAATGGGACTGAATCAGGTTAAGGACGATGCCTTAAGAAAAATTGAAGCAGAAGTTTCTGGGCTGTTTTTTGAAATTTTACAGCATGTGCCCCAGTTTCAGGATGATTCTATATTGAGCCAAGAAGTCAGAGACTTACAAAAAATCTATGCAGAACTGGAACAGATTCAAATGAGTGAAGAAAATTCCAAGGAACAGATCCAAAAGGTAGCAGCACAAAAAAATCCTCTGGTCAAAAAAATTGGAGAAATTGAAAATTTGTATGGTCTGGCGTTTCGTATAACCAATGGCCATGAGTTTTACCACAGCACAATTTTTGGAGAAGGCCTTCACTACAAACTGGGTTTTGTGTATGTGTTTCAGCAGGTTTTGCATCTGAGGTTAAAACAGGATCCATCCTGGAAAAGTCATGTCGAATCGATTCGAAAATTTGTACAGGAGGAAGGTTCTGATCTTGGCTATATTGACACTTATATAAATCAGCCAGAACGATTTCTGATTTCTGGAGCTAGTGAACAGGATGGGGGATTTCGCTATCATTATCTCTGGACCTATAAAGAAGTTGGAAAACACCGCTGGATCGCTTCCGTTACCCTCAGACCACATCGGCTCCTGGCAGAACTTGCACAGCTGGTCCAAAAAAAGTTTCCCGCAATTCTGGGGTTTTCTGGAAGTATGGCCTCATCAGATTTTACCTTGCAGAATAGAGCTGTCCCGATTTACACGCAGATTATGGATACCAGCAAATTTTATCAGGACTCTGCCTATCTGGTTTTTAGGGATAATCGGGGTGGAATATGGCCCGTGTTTTCGAGGCAGTTGGACTGGTTTGAAGAAATGCGAGCCATTGCCTGCGTCAATCTCATGGATGAGTTTAACCGGATTCTGATTCAGGATGCCCTGTCCGTATTTGTGCTTCTTTTATTGGGACTATCCATCATATTGCTAGGCATCTATTCGTCCCGCAGGATCGCCCAATTTCTCAATAATATTGTCTATTCAGCCAATCAGATTCGCGCCGGCAATTATTCCTATAGGCTTAAGGATACAGAGTCTGGTGATTATGCATCGGTATCGGAACAATGGAATCGCTTAAGTCAGTCCCTTCAGGAAAAGCAGAATCTGATGGAATTTTTGAGCGCGTCCAGCCAACAGCGCATCGTATCCCAGACAAATCTGAGTCAGAGGCAGTTTGTCAGTGTTCTGTTTGCAGCCCATCCAGAAGGAGAGGAGGCTTTGATAGCAGTGCTTGACTCACTTCATGACCAGATTGATGCCAGAAATGGATGGGTAGATAAATTCACCGGCACTGCTGTTCTAGCTGTGTTTGAGGGCGAAAACTGCGCTCACAGGGCTTCTCACTGCTCAATTCACATTGCAAAATCACTGGGAATCGCAGCAGGTGTTTCTAGTGGAGAACTGGTACTAGGACAGGTCGGCTCCAGTCTTCGTAAGGACTATACCGTGATTGGCGATGTGGTCAATACAGCAGCCCGTCTGGAAAGCTGGATTGTAAAATCTGGAAATGGTGCCTGTATCGACTCTCAAACCTACTGCCGGATTCAGGATGTGAATTTGTCGGGGCTCTTTACCCCACACAATCTGAGACTAAAGGGAAAACTCGAGGAACTAATAGCTTATGCCTGGAAAGATCAATAAAATCCTGGCATTTTTTTGCCTTCTACTTCTTATCGCTTCTTTTTATGCCTTAAAAACTTACAAAAGCCTGGCAGATTATTGGAACATCTACCATTTAATACAATCCGAATCGCAAAAAGTGATTCTGGAACCCCTCAGCATCTACAAAAAGCAAAAGCTTTTATCTTTTATGCTGAAGCTGGATCGGAACCTGGATTTTTTCTACAGACCCGATATCAAAGAAAAATTATCCGGCCAGGTTTTTCTCTACGAATTTACAAGAGGCCGAATCCTAGGTTTTGACGATGGATTGATTTTAAGAGAAGACCTGCAGAGGTTAGCCACTGGTGTACAACTTGGAAAAGAAGTTTTTCCATCCCGTTCCGAGGCAGTTTTTCCAGGAACGATGGATCTTGTAACTTTCTTAAATCCAGGTGATGAGTTGCGAATCCTCTATGACGGATACCAAAACTCCGGCCCGCTTTTATGGACAACAAAAACTCGGGGCAGTTCTACAGTGTTTGTCGTGTTTCCTCTGGACAAGATTTCTGAAGACCAGCTTAAAACACTGATACATTCCTGGCTTGACATCCACTACCCCTGGTTTAACCCGGATATCAACAGGATTGCCAAAACCCTTTTTCCCCTGTTGGGTCTTGCTATCATTATTTTTTTTCCGCTTCAATGGCTCTACCTCAACCAGATCAAACCTTTTTTACACTTTAGACTACATTCAAAACCAATACTGATTGCTACCATCAGTTTTTTTCTGGCCCTTGTTCTCACAGGCCTTCTTTTGTTTCTAAATCATCTGCTTTTCCAGTTTCAGGTATTAAAGGCTGAAGAATCGCGAGTGGAAAATCTGATTGAACAATCTGCCAGTCAGCTCATAATCGATCTTGAGCCTTTACACCTGGAATTGACGGAAGCTGTCAGGGCCAATCAGGGCCAGTACAAAAATATTAAAATCGGCTATTTTATTTTTGATATCAGCGGTGAGGTAATAACTAACACGGGGCAGATTCAGGAGATTTTGTTTACCAAACTGAGTTCCAGTATTGTCACTGCAATCACATCAACAAACAATCATCTCTTAAATACCATGAATGCCAGACTTCAAAGCCGTCTGCATGAATCCCTGATATTTTTAAGAATTGAAAAAACCGCCAATGTTGCCTTGGGGATGGAGAGGCAAATTACTCCTGCAAATCGAAACAGGCTGATTTTTGCGGATTGGGGCAGCCAGAAGGTTTATTTCTGGTTTGGAAAAATAGAGGACGCATCTTCGGAACGCTTTTTTGGGGCATTTGTATCCAGGGAGCAGGTGTATACACATTTACTGCAAAATCAGGATGCATTTAAAAATAAATTTTTGGTGCAGGCGTTTAACAAGACCATAATTGGGACTAAAACAATGCCGTCTTCAGTAACAAAGCGGGCAGGATCGATGCCCGAACTATTGTACACAGCTTCGCTTGATCATGAAAAAATGAATCTTTTGAACCAGAAGCATCTCAAGATGCAGATTCAGTACGGAATCTGCATTTTAATCCTAGGTATGACCCTAAGTATCCTTTACGCAATACGAACCACCAGACTTTTGTATCATGTGAAGTCCGTTTCATTCAGTGTATTAAACCAGAAGCCTGCATTAAAAAAGATTCCTAAAATCCAGGATGAGTTTTTTACCCTGCTAGATACCATTTACTCCTGTGAATCCGAACTGGAACATAAAAAAAATCTGACCCCTTTTGTGGCCCAGCAACTGATCCGCCTTCTGACCCAAAAGGATGGAACCCTAGGCCATAACCTGAGTGGCATCGCCACAATTGTATTCTCCGATATCCGCTCATTTACAAGCATTTCCGAAAAAGAATCTGCTGAAAACATTGTGAGTATGCTTAATGAATACTTCGATTTATGGCAAACCTCAGTGGATCATTTTGGTGGCATTACGGAAAGATTTATTGGTGATGCCATCGTAATTATTTTTCCCTCTGCCCTCGATAAAAACCACGCCCAAATTGCCGTAGAATGTTCCATCAAACTGTTGGGTATGCTCAAGGACCTGAATCTTAAACGCTTACAAGAAGGAAAGTTCGCCATCCAGAATGGCATTGGTATTAGTAGCGGGCTAATCAGAACCAGAGTTATTGGCAATAGCACCAAACGGCATCTGGTCTCTACAGGCACAGCCGTGGAATTAGCGGAAACATTGGAAGCCCTTACAAAAACCCATAACACAAGAATTTTATGTGATAAGACGACCAAAGAGCTTACGGAACACTGTTTTTCGTGGGTTAACAAGGATTCAGAAGCAAAAATTTATGCCCTGGATCAGGAGATTCCTTCGGGCAAACAGAATTCACTCATGTGTGACACAAATGCGGAATATAAAAATCCCTGAGCTGGTTCCCCAATTTTCTGTTCTTCCCAAATCCATTGAAACAGGGACTCGTAATCATCCTTTAAACAAAGAACCACAACAACTTCCTTAGGCATCTGAAAGGCAAAACTTCGATTTGATATAATAGGTTCACCTATCATTTTGCCTCGGGCATAAAATAGGGAACTCATCATAAATCCCTTTAAACGAAGCTTTTCAAGAAGATTTGCCCCCCCGCCCTGATACAAAACGCAGGTGATCCGATACCCCTCCTTTAAAGCGGGCACCACTCTTGGCTGTGTCTGTGTCTCTTCCGAATCAGCCACGCCTGCCACCTTTTCGGGACGCATATTTCTGTACTACTTCTTCCGGCACATAGGTGGCTGCCTTATCCAGAGGGGTCACATACATAAACCCCATTCCCGGAGCATCCAGTTCGCCGGCAAGATACATTCTCTCAAAAACCCTGGTCACCTGATCTGTGGCACAAACCACATTGACAATTTCTTTTTCAACCTCAATAGCAACCCCTAAAATACCTAACCTGTCCCGAATCCCGGCACCCTTGGCAAAATACACGGTAGCCCCGTGGGCTCCGGCCTCCTGGGCTGCCTGAACCACAGTATCCCCTCTACCCCTCTGTACAATACAGGTAATCAGGGCAACATCGGTTAAAACTGTCATTTGCCTTTCCACTTTATTTACCTCCATCACTCTGAACCCGAACACGGGAAGAATAAAGTCCCGTGGCCAATACAGAAATCACTGGACATAAAGATGTCAGAGCAACCATACCAAAAGCCGAGCTTGAACCAAGAGACTGCGAAAAGCCAAGTCCGAGGGCCAAAATCAAAGGTACTGTTACTGGTCCAGTCGTAACAACCCCACTATCCCAGGCCACCTGAACAAACTCTTCTCTGGATACAACTGTCAGCAAAATGGCCAGACAATAAATAATAGCAAAGTCATGAAAAAATACCCTTTGCCACAAAATCTGGGACATGCCAATTACAAAACCCGTCCCAACTCCAACAGCAACTGCGTATACCAGTGTTTTTGAGGCAATGGCACCAGTACTCAAGTCCTCAACGGTTCGGCCTAATGTATTTAAAGCAGGCTCTGCCATAGCCGAACCAAACCCAAGTAAAAATGCAAAGGCTAAAGTCATAAAGATGCCTACAGTTGAAGAGTAGATTGGGCTATGAATAATGCTGTCTATCCTTGTAAAGGTTGCACTGATTTTCTGCCCCACCTCAGCCCCTAAAGGAATCAGTCCATAGGACAACCCAAGATTCAAAAAAGCCAATCCAATCAGACTCAATACAAACCCATACCTGTAAAAGCCCTGTTTTGGAAGATTTTTGCCTGTGAGCCAGCGCAAAAGAATCAGCAAAAGAAGTATCAAAGGAAGTATGGCTCGAAGTGCTCCTACTATTCCCGAAAGCAGGGCACTACCAGAAACCTCGGCCACAGCTTCAAGAGTTTGATCGGAAGCCGGGATCTGATGATAAACAAACAGAGCAGCCAATAACACCGTTATAACTGGCATCAGGGCTGCTAAAGTTACAAGGCCAAAACCACTGAATGCCGATGTCTGCCTGCCAACAGCCGCAGACATACCTACCCCCAATGACAATAAAATGGGGACTGTAACAGGGCCGGTAGTAGCTGCCCCGCAATCAAATGCCAGTCCAATAACTTTGGCAAACTCACCGTCTTCATTAAGACGGGTACTTAAAAGCAGAAGAGGCATAGTCAATAATGGAACTATCAGTTTCAACTTGATGGAATATACTGACTTTATGACCCCCAATGAAGCGGCCAGTCCTACGCCTAGGGCCACGGCCAAAGTCAGCCATCCCGGATAATCTAAAAGCAGTCTGAGGGCAAAATCTGAGGCTCCGCCCCCCCCTGATGCACCCACACTTTGCATGGCCCCAATAGAAGGTTCAGCAAAGGTAACAACCAGCCCCAGAATCATTGCCACCCCAAGAACCATAAAAAGAGTCGCCTTGGTGGGCAAAAGATTTCCTATCTGCTCTCCTAAAGGCATCAGCCCATGACGAAGGCCATCCAAAAACAGGGTCAGTCCAAATATGACCAGAAACACACCCCCAGCCAGCCCCAGACTTTGTTCAGGCGGAATTCTTAATATTAAAAGCTGAAATCCAAACAGGGCCAGAACCAAAGGCATGACACAACGAATCTGTTCGAGGGTTTTATTTTTAAGATAGGGAACAAAGAGGCGAAAAAAAGCCATCAGCCATTCTTTGCTCATGGGATTGGCAAGCCAGCGACGGCCGGCCTTCTTTAAGGAGTAATAACGGTTTAAGTCGTTATAACTTAGCTCCTGTCGGTGAAAGCCAACTTCCTTCAGATAATCACCATAACGGATTTTATGATCTTCCAAGCAGTAAGGCCTCCTTGACTAGGCATGATACCTGAAACCACATCAGGAAGAAATCAAAAAAACCCCGTGGAACCTTGGATATTCCACGGGGCAAGAGTAATCTCAGAATCAATTAGAAATCAATTCTGTAACTGGCTCTCATAACATTAAATTTATTTTCTGTTGCCACAGAAGGTCCCGCTGGAGGCCTCAACTGGGCTTGACTCAATCCACCTAGCTTGCTCCATTCGGAACTGTTGTTTTCCAAAATCAGGGTTCCGTTATCCGACACCCTTCGGGTCCAGGCAATTGCCAACTCCTTATACTCATCATTGTTATCCAGCTGATTGGGAAAGTCATGGGAATCATAAGAATGTGTCCCGTACCTTAAGGATATATCCGACCGAGCCGTTAAATGATAGGTTGGCTGGATATACCAGGTGGAAAAATCATCACTATATACATTCACTCCATTGGCCTTATTATTATTGTGATAATACAGGTTTTCTACAGACCCGGCCACATACTCCATACTCACCTTCCAGCGATTGTGAGCCTTGTATGTAGCGCCAAGATTAAAGAAACTCATTTTCCCATAACCTGATACCCTATATGGGTTTGCTGCCGTCCCAGCCCCACTTCGGGTCGATTTTCCACCATTATCAAAATAGTTAAAATCCCACATAAAATCATTATTTTTACTGCGATTCCCAAGATGTAACAAAAAGCCGAAAGCCTTGTCATCATTGGTTCCTAACCCATTGGTTCCAGCTGCCGCTGGAATCACAACCGAATCAACTGCTGGATCAGCCGCAGTAATAATTTTATTATTAGTAAGATTATTATTGAAAGCGATGGTTCCCGCAACATTAAAGGGAGTGATTAGCCTAGGTGCGTTAGCCCCTAAGTATGCAGCCCCTGTATGCCCCCCGCCCGGGAGGATCCCTGTAGTATTTGCAGGTAACCCTGCCACCCTACCTGTTACTGCACCTGAAGCCAGCATAGGCTGAAGGGAAGGATACAGGTGATTATAAAATCCGGTACCTGCTCCAGAGGCAAAATAACCTGCCGCCCCGGCCCCAGAGTTCATGGCATTGGCAGGAGTTGCTAAAGCTCCATTATGAATACCAATTCCCCAGTCCCAGGATCGGGTAGAGTCTTCTCTGGTGAAATATATACCCTCAAATAAACCACCATAAAGCATATCCACCATGGAATTACTCACAAAATAAGGATTAGTGCTAAATGCCCCACCGGTTTCATGACCCCAGGGAACATACATACGGCCTACGGAAAAATCCCAGTCCGCCCACATGTCTTTTACATGCAAATACATATAATCATTAAAACTGAGTCCCGACGGAACAGAAGGAGCACTTCCACCTGGGCCTGTGGTCGCTGCTGTAAGCGGAGCACCTTGAAAATTTCCACCGCCTCCAGAGGTATTCCCACCCAGATAAAACAATCCTCGGGTAAAAAATGAGGTTTTATGGTCGATATCAGCGGCTACACCTAACTGCAAATAATCCACGGAGAACTGATTTGTACTTTCATAACGGTTGGTCGTAGTTCCCGGAACATTGGGGCTATTGTTGGATTTTGCGGTGCCATAAGCAGAATTGGCCCCGCCCATAACCAAAGATGTCATGGCCTGTCCGCTCAATTTTAGACGGCCCCCATGGTTGCCTAAGGGAAATGTCACACCCTGAGTCGGTCTGCCGTACATGGAATGCACATAGTTTCGCAATTGGGCAATGGCATCGGCATTTTCTTCAATGCGAACCTCAGCCACCTGCATTTCATCAGTCAGCTCCGTGATCAGACTATTGATGGTGTCCAGGATATGTGGGTCTACATTGCCTCCCGCCGAGCGCATACGATTGACATGCTGCAAGGCTGAATACACAAGACCCACTGCTTCATAGCGGGAAATTCTTTCATTTCCCTTAAATGTCCCCGTGCCGTCTGCGCGTAATATTCCAGCATCATACAATGAACGAATCTGCTTATAGGCCCAATGGGATGGATCTATATCAGAATAGGGCGACCCCATAGAGGACGCAGGATTGTAATTGGCCAGAATCGGAGAGCAGAGGGCCAAGGACAATGCGAGTTGAAGTATACTCTTCTTCATGGTTGTCTCTCAGATCAGGATGGTTAGTACAGGCTACCGACCACTCTAGTTCTCCCCGATCTATTATCCTTTCCTGTTACTAAGAACTAGCGGACGCACAAAACCTAAATTGCGGTTCGCGATCCTCTTCGTCCTATTTTCCTGGTCCTTAAGGATGATTTATCAAGATTTTTTTGAGACTTCCTGCATTTAAAAGCAAGACTCACAATTTGTTCCAAACAAGATAAATTTTGTGATTCTCTCTATTGTGGCCCAGAATGTAGACAATCAAAACGGGAGTGCATAATTTTACCGTGGGGGCTGGTGCCCCTATTGTATTATTGAACTGAAAGCTTACAGGGAGTCAGGGCTTGATTTGGCCTCAAACCAGAACAATATGGGAACAGAATTACCAATTCCAGCTACATTTGTAATTGACCAAAACGGCATTGTTCGTTTCATGCAGGCAGATGCTGACTACCGAAAACGAGCTGACCCCGAAGAAATTTTAGTAATGCTAAGGCTAAGCCAGTTTTAAGGGCTGGAGTAAAGCCGTATTATTTATTTATCTTTTTGGCCAGTTCTTCAATATGACTTTTTTCAAGCCCGGTTGCTGTGATGATCGTATCTATAGGCATATTCATGGAAAGCATCTGAAACACCACTGTTTCCAGTGCCTCTTTTCGTCCTTGTCCTGCTCCAATCTGAATGCCTTCCTGTTTGCCTTCCTGTTTGCCTCGCTTGAGGGCAGCTTCCACATTTTCAGCAACAATGGAGAATTGGGTTCGCATCATCATTTCTTTACTTAGGGCTCTTTGTCTTAAGTCCTCATCTGTAACCAGTGCCTTTTTGGCTTCTTTAATGGCCATAACCAACTCCTTTTCATCCAAAAGCAGGGAAGGAACCTTTTCTGAATCTAAAATTTCTCTTCCATGTTTGAAAGCATAAACCCATTTTTTCATCCGACTTTTGAGGTCTTTCTCGTTTAAAGCTGGAAGCTGAATAAAATGTAAAGCCAGCAAATTGGAACGGGGCTCTTTGGTGTAGCGACAGCTCAATTCCCAGTGGGCATGAAGCCTTCGTTCATCCTCGGAAACATAAAAATCTGTGATGACCAAAGAGATTGTAGTCCATCCACGGCAATAATATCCACCACTGCATCCCGATCCTGAAGATATTCTCTGGACTGGATGGAATCAATAATCTCAAGCTGTTCAAAGGCATCCAGGCCTTCAAGCTCCAGTAAGGCATTAATTAGTGCCAGAAGCCATCCCTTTCTTTCCCGACTAGCAAAGACATGGCGAAAAATCACATTATTGGTTAAACCAATTTTGAGTAATTCTTCCTGCTCGGGTTTTGAGGTTTTTTCTGGGCTCATAGGATCTATTATACATAATCCTTGGACATTCTGCTTAGACACTACCCTTTCGGCCTTAATCAGACCTAGGCTGTTTTAACATTGGAAAAAAGTTTCTCATGGTTTTCGCGGGAAAAGAAACCAATCAGTTGATCCAGAAGTTTATCGCTGTCCATAACAGGAAAACGAATTACCATTCGTTCCGGGAAATTGCTGGAGGAATCTACCATGCGCATGAATTTGCGTTTGGCCAAATCTAGAAGGTCTGGATTCAAAGCCTTGTGAAAATCGATTGTAACCTGGTTGTTTAGCTGGGAAAACCGCCTGATGTTATACCAATGGGCCTGTATCCTTAATGTTATGACTTTAAAAAGCTGTCGCATTTCCGTGGGCAAAGCACCGTAGCGATCAAAACATTCTCTTTGCAGTTCCTCAAGTGCTTCAAGGTTTCTAAGCCAGGATAACCTTCTGAAAAAATCCATGCGCTCGCGATAGGAGGGAATATATTTGTCATTTAGAAATGCGTTCACCTTCAGTTCTACCTGAGGCATGTCCAGTTCTTCCTGAAAGTTCTCGTCCTGCAATCTTTCAATGGCATCACGAAGTAAACGGGAATAAAGATCAAAACCAATGCTATGGACATGACCACTTTGTGATTTGCCTAAAAGATTGCCAGCCCCGCGAATCTCCATATCACGCATGGCGATTTTAAATCCGGCCCCTAGATCGGTAAATTCTTCCAGGGCAAACAGGCGTTTTTTGGCTACTTCTGTTAAAGAACTTTCCTGTCGGTAAAATAGATAGGCATAACCCTGAATATCTCTTCTGCCAATTCTGCCGCGAAGCTGGTATAGCTGAGCCAGTCCAAAATTATCGGCCTCATCTACCAGAATTGTGTTCACATTGGGTATATCCATCCCGGATTCAATAATGGTCGTGGCCAATAAAACATCAAACTCACGGCGCATAAAAGCCGTCATTACATCTTCAATCTCATCAGCTTCCATCTGTCCGTGCAGCCAGCGAAGTCTAAGATTAGGAATCATCCTCAAAAGCTGATTGGCCTTGGATGCTATGGTTTCCACCCGATTGTAGACATAAAAGACCTGACCATTGCGTCGGATTTCTCGCTCAATAGCTTCTTTGATCGTGACTTCCTGCCAGGGGAGTACAAATGTTTTTACAGGCAGCCTTCCCGTAGGTGGGGTCTGAATCACAGAAATTGCCCTGGCTCCGCCTAAAGACATATGCAGGGTTCTTGGGATTGGAGTTGCCGACATCATCAAGGTGTCTACACCCCGTCGTAGCTGTCTGAGTTTTTCTTTGTGACTGACCCCAAATCTTTGTTCTTCATCCACGACCAGTAGGCCAAGATCCTGAAACTGGACATCGGCGGAGAGGATTCGGTGAGTTCCGATCACAATATCCACTTCCCCAAGCTTCAGACTCTGAATAATTTCCTTCTGCCGTTTGGGCTCTACAAAACGGTTTAACACCTCGACGCGGGCTCCACTGCCTAAAAGACGACTGGAGAAGGTTTGAAAATGCTGCTGGGCCAGAATTGTTGTAGGGCATAATACCGCCACCTGTTTCTGATCCTGTAAAGCCTTAAAAGCCGCACGAATGGCTACCTCAGTTTTTCCGTATCCAACATCTCCACACAAAAGGCGATCCATAGGCTCTGCCCTTTGCATGTCCCGCTTAATTTCAGCAACAGCTCTTAACTGGTCCTTGGTTTCATCATACTCAAAACCTTCTTCCAGATTTTTTACTGCCTCGTTGTCGGCACTGAACTGATATCCTGCCGAGACCTCCCTTTTGGCATAATGCTCCAAAAGTTCCCTGGCATATTGTTCCACGGATTCTTTGACCTTGTTTTTTACCTGATTCCAGCGAACCGAATTCAATTTGTTCAAGACAGGTGCTCCATCCCGCACCGGTGTATGTCTGTGAATCCTGTCCACTTCCGTGATGGGAACCAGAACCCTGTCGGTACCGGCATACTGAAGCACAAGGTATTCTTTCTGAATTGAATCCATTGTGATGGTTTCAATGCCCTTGAACTGGGCCACTCCATAATCCTGATGAATTACAAAATCACCCTGAACCAATTCACTGAAGTGATGCAGTACATCCCCGGAAAAATTTGCAGACGAATTGCTTCTTTCATCTTCACGGTAGGCTGTGCCTGTAAAATCCGAATAAGTTAATACCAGAAGTTTGCAATCCGTACATTCAAACCCTGAGGACAAGGTTTCCTCAAGCATTAAAACCCTGGATTTTGTACCCAGAAGATCCACCCAGTTCTCAAGAACTGTAACCTTGGAAGACCCTTTCAAAAGTCCGGTAATGCGTTGGGAAAATCCCTTTTTTGGCAAAAAAAGTACGACCTGAAAACCATCATCTACGGAGTCCTTGATTTTTTTTAAAAAGACCTCCATGTTCTTACCAAAATAGGCAACAGGCTCAATGCGGTACTCCATTGGAGTTTTTTGGGGTTTGATAAAACGGGTTCTCCACTCACTGATCTTCGTGGCACTTTTTGTATAGGGGTTTAGCCATTCAAGCCCCGATAATCCATCCAACACAACTTCGCTGATTGCAAATTTGCTGCGTTTCTCAAAATAGGCTCGCACTTCTTCAGGCAGTTCCCCTGACTGCTCAAAGCTGTCTTTATCAAACTCCTGCACCACATACATGGACAACTCCGTTACATCTGCAACAGAGCGTT
>JACFNL010000040.1:14309-28296 GCA_019454875.1 Candidatus Cloacimonadota bacterium
AACTCGCGGATCGACTCAATTGTATCCCCAAAAAATTCAATTCTATAGGGTTTGTCTTCAGTGGATGGGTAGATGTCCAGAATGTCTCCCCGCTGCGAAAACTCACCTCGGGAAGCCACCATTTCTTCTCTTCTGTAACCAAGACCCAGAAGTTTTCTACGCACTGAATCCAGGGAATAATCCTGATTTTTGATTAGGGTTAAAGATAATTCCAAAAAACGCTTTTGAGGGATAGTTCCCTGATCCAGAGCTGCCTGGGTGGTAATGAGTAGTACGGGCCGTGGATCGGTAGCCATTCTGACCAGACACTTGAGACGATCAAACACAGTCAAAGCATTAGGTGGTAACAACTCGGATTCCAGTCGATCGTAAGCTGGATAGAACAGTATGGCCGAATCATGACCGGACAGCGATTTTAAATCCCCAGCCAACCGTCTGGCATTTTCCTCACTGGATACTAAAATCAACATATCGTGTTTTAAGGAACAGAACTTCTCCCAGACATAAAAGGCATAACTCGATCCGTTAAATCCGGACATTGGATAAAACTCCGTTTTTTCTGAGAGCTTCAAAAACTGTGAAAAGGAATTCATAAGACTTAACCCAGGCGAATAGAAGTGACTGACAAAATATCCTGAGACTGTTTTAACAAAGACAGGCAGGTAGAATCCACGAGCTGATCTGTAGATATTACAGCCAATGCCTCACCACCAATTTCTTTGCGGCCCAGTTCCCAACGGGCAATATTAATTGCGTATTCGCCAAGAGTCGTTCCTAAACGGCCAATCACACCCGGTTTGTCACGGTTTCTGACCACTAAGGCAAAACCTTCCGGCTCCCAGTCCAAAGGATAACCATTCAGTTCCACAATTCTGGGTTTTTCCCTGCCAAATATGGTTCCTGCCACCCGAAACGGGCTTCCATCCCCATAAATTTCAACCTTCAAAAGATGGGTATATGTGTCATGTGTGTTTTCCACACTGATTTGTAATTCCAACCCCATATCACGAGCGATTTTTACCGAGTTGATATAGTTCACTCTTTGATCGCTATGCCCTTCAAAATACCCTTTAAAGAAGGCCGCCACCAAAAGATCCTTCTGATCATGCAGTTCCATTCCCACAATCTGCATTCGGCCAAAACTAGGGTTAAAATCTGTCAACTGCTGGGCTACTCTCCCCATTTTTTCTGCCAGAACACAATAACTTCTGGCCGCAGGAAAAAGGCTTTGTTCCACAAAAGGCATGTTCACCGGGTGATCCACAATTTCACCTTTTAAAGCTTTGATCATCTGTATAGCCATGGTTTTTGCCACACGATACTGAGCCTCTTCCGTGCTTGCTCCAAGATGTGGGGTGCAGACAAAACCCTTATGGGTGTGCATAGGATGGGCAGGAGCTGGTTCTTTAGCAAATACATCCACTCCAGCTACGCGAATATGTCCTTCATCTACAAGCCTTAACAATCCCTCTTCCTCAATAATTCCACCACGGGCACAGTTAATAACAATGGAGCCTCTTTTTAACTCCTTCAAATTGAGATAATCAAGCATACCTACGGTTTCGCTGGTTTTAGGAGTATGTACGGTAAGAATATCAACAGATCGAATCAAATCCATGAGCTGACCAACCCGTTTTGCTCCAAACCGTTCAAACTTATCCGATGCAATGTATGGGTCATAAGCCAGAATCTTCATACCAAAACCGGCTGCAATTTTTGCCACATGAGAGCCGACTTTGCCAAGTCCGATAATACCTATGGACTTATCGTAGAGTTCTACACCCTCAAATTCTTTACGGGACCATTTTCCTGAATTTAAAAGACTTGCGGCTGCTGGAAGATTTCTGGCCCCGGCTAACAGTAATGCAAAAGTATGTTCTGCCGCTGAAATGACATTGTCCGATGGAACATTGACAATCAGAATTCCTTTTTTGGTTGCGTAGTCCAAATCAATGTTATCCACTCCAATTGCGGCTCTGCCAATGACCTTCAGATTGACTCCCGCATCAATTACATCTTTGTCCACTCCGGTTTGGGAACGGGTAATAATGGCAGGAAATTGTGGGATAATTTTTAAGAGATCCTGCTTTTCAATCATGGGTTTTTCAACAATTTCAAACCCTTCTCTCCGTAGAATTTCTACCCCGATGTTATGAATTGTGTCCGTGATAAGTATCTTTGTCATGATTTAAAATCCCCCAAGGATCTCAAAAGCCTTTTTTAAATCAGACTCACTAAGAATCCCCATATGACCAATGCGAAAATGACTGTCTTTTAACTTTCCATAACCCGAAGCCAGAAACACCCCCGCATTTCTGGCCCTAAGCCTGATATCAGTAATATTTTCTGGTATCTTGACTGCTGTCACAGTAGGCGACTGATGCCCGGGTTTTGCAAATATTTCCCAACCCATTCCCAAACAAAAATCCCTGGTCAGCCGAGCCAGTTTCTGATGATGTCTGATAAAATCAAACTCTTGTTTTTCAAACCATAAAAGCTGGGCCCTTAAAGACTGCAAAATGGTAATTGCCGGGGTATGAGGCACGCTGTTTTCACGATGATATTTCAGATACAGTTTCAGATTCAGATAATATCCTCGCCCAATGGAAGATGTTTCCAGCATCTCCTTAAGCCTCGTTGAACACCACAAAATTCCCAATCCCGTGGGCAGGGAAAGACACTTTTGTGTCCCAAAGACGATAGCATCAAGACCATCTGTGGAAATATCTGCTCCTGCGGCAGCTGAAACCAGATCGGCAAACACCAGAATCTGTGGATTTTTTTTCTTTAACTCCAAGGCCACCAGATTTACATCGGTATAAGTGCCATTGGCCGTTTCGCTGGCTGTCAGAAGAACCACCTGATGTTTTCCCAATGCATCAAGACATTCGTAGGGATTCATTCCACAACCCTCTTTGGCCCTCACTACATCGACCTGATGACCTAAGGCCTCGGCAACCGTCTGCCAGCGTTCCCCAAAATCTCCTGACTGGCAGGAAAGCACTAAGGCAGGTTCCAGATTAGCCAATACCGCCTCCATCATACCTGTGGCTGAACTCGCTGAGAAAAGAAAATCCCCGTCCCAGCCCAGGTAACGGCCAAGACGAATCTGCAAGTCAGCATAAAGAGTCTGAAACTCAGTAGATCGATGAGTAATGGGAGCAAAGCGTAGTTCTGCAATTTCTTTATTGGTTTGTGTAGGCCCGGGAACCAGAAAAATCTGGGATCTGTATCGAGAAATCCAAGAATAATCTTCCCGTGAATGAAGAACATTACCTTCCTGCAAAAATTCATCGGCTCCGGTTTTTAACTCCTCGGGGAAGCGATACGCCGCCTGTTTATATCCTTCTTCACCAATCAGCACTGGCAAAAGACCTAGAAGGTTTTTACCCCCATAACTCATCAAATCACAGTCTGCGACAAAGGATCGTTTCACAACCCCAAAATAGGGAATCATCTGGGAACAGACCTCACGGGTCGCCAAATCCGTAATCCCATCCCCTACAAAAATCGATTGCTCCAGGGTTAAATCCATCAAAATCCGGGATTTGCCATCAGCTCTTAAAAAGGGGGAATCCATAGGAATTTTGCCGTAGCCCTCTGAAAAATCCAAATCCACTGCATGGACCTCTGTAATACCTAAAATCTGGGCTACAGGATGAATAGCTCTTAAAAACCCTCCACTGACGATGAGAACTCTATGGCCCAGATACTGTAATACCTTTATCAGCTCAGAGGCCCCGGGCACCAGATTACTTGTATATATCTGACTTAACCAGAATAATTGCTGAGGCTTAATCTGTAAAAGCTCAAGCCTTTGTTTATAAGCTTCCTCAAGGGTAATACGACCTTCCATTGCCCTATCTGTTATATCTTTGGTACTACGACCCAAAAATTCAGCCAGGACATCGATACCTTCTATAGTGACCAGAGTTGAGTCAAAGTCAAAACAGACTGAGCTTTTGTTCATTAAATCAAACCCCGAAGCCACATGGAAGCCACTACGGAGGCAGCAGATACATTAAGACTGTTTACCAGCCCATTTCTGGGGATACTTAAAAGCTGATCCACACGGCTCTCCACCGCCAGAGAAATTCCTTCCCCCTCTGAACCTAACACCATACACAAATTTGCATCCGCTCCTGCCTTGATGGATGTCACACAATCCCTGACATCGGCTTCCAGTCCATAGATAGAAAAACCCTTTTCTTTGAGTTCCTCCATAACCTTCTCTGGTCTTGAGGTGTACACAATTTTCTGATGTTCCACAGCACCTGCCGAGGCTTTAGACACAGAGGGCAGCTGCCAGTCACAGGAGCCTTTGCTTCCGATGACTAACAAATCAATGCCAAAGTGCTCGCAGTTTCTGATGACGGCCCCAAGGTTTCCCGGATCCTGGATATTGGATAACAACAAAACCCTGACTCCCTTGGGTTTATCAGAGCAGATACGATTCAGGGATGCATTCTGCAATGGTTCAGCATAGGCCACAAATCCCTGATGCTGTCCGGTCTGGGCCATATTGCCCAGGATATGTCTGTCTACCATCTGCAATGGGATTTTTGCCATGCGAATCTTGTGTAAAAGTTCCTTGGCAGTCTTGTCGTTACTCGTCATGGCAAAGACTTCTATCAGGTGATTTGCCACCAGAGCCTCAGCCACCGGATTTTTTCCATAAATTAAACGATTCTGCATTAAAATACCCCCTGAATTTTTTGGGCTACAGCCTACTCCAAACAGAGGGTATTGGCAAAGAATCACATCATGTTTTGTTCAAGCTCGGCAAGGCTTAATAAAACCTTGCGCTTTTTACCGCTCTCCTGTTGTCCACAAAGACCACGGGCAAACATTACATCCACAATGCGGGCAGCCCGATTGTAACCAATACCTAAATGTCTCTGTAGCATGGAGGTCGATACATAGCCTTCCCTCACTGCAATTTCAAGGGCCATATTAAACTTGTCATCATAAAAGCTCTCGTCATCTTCCACTTCAGGTTCTTCGGATTGCAGGTAAGCGGAAACAATGTCCTGGTATTGAGCTTCCCCATAAATATCTTTAATCTGATGCACCAGTTCAGCAACTTCCTCATCATTCATAAAAGCCCCCTGCACCCTCTCCGGGCGAGGCTGTCCCCCTGGGTAATAAAGCATATCCCCACGGCCTAACAGGTTTTCAGCACCAATCTGATCAAGAATCGTACGGGAATCTATGGCTGATTTCACCATAAAAGCGACCCGCGAAGGCAGATTGGCTTTGATAAGACCCGTAATTACATCTACGGAAGGTCTTTGAGTGGCAATCACAAGATGCATACCCACAGCCCTGGCCTTTTGAGCAATCCGGCATATGGAGGTTTCCACATCTTTTTTAGCCACCATCATCAAATCCGCAAGCTCATCAACAATCAATACCACATAGGGCAATGTTTCTGTGGGGATTTCATCTACTTCCTCAATGGGCACCAAAGTCTTTTCCTTGACCTTGATATTAAAATTATCAATATGGCGAACCCCAAAATGGGATAAAAGACTATACCTTCTCTCCATCTCATCCACACCCCACTTCAAAGCGGCCGAGGCTTCCTCAGGATTGGTTACCACATCCGTAATCAGATGGGGAATGTTGCGATATACAGCCAGTTCCACCTGTTTTGGATCAATCATTACAAACTTGACCTGATCCGGTCTGGCCCTGAACAGAATGGAGGAAATGATTGTGTTTACACAAACCGACTTACCGGAACCTGTACTACCCGCAACCAGAAGATGGGGCATCTTGGCCAGATTGCCAATCACTGGTTCCCCGGCAATATTTTTGCCAAAAGCTACTGTGAGTGGATGTAAATCTTCCCTGCCTTCTCCAGTGATGTTAGTTATAATTTCACTGAAATAGACAGGCAATGGATTGGCATTAGGAATCTCAACTCCCACCTTGTTAGTTCCCGGAATCGGGGCCTCAATCCTGACGGATTTTGCAGCTAATGACATGGCCATTTCATTGGTCAGTCCCTGGATTCTGCTCAGTTTGGTTCCAGCCGCTGGTTTCAGTTCAAATCTTGTAATTGTAGGACCCTGAGTAAATGATTCCAGGGCCACATTCACCTTATAGGTATCCAAAGCCTTTATCAATCGAGCCCCTCTTTCCCATAGTTCATCCTCAGAATCTCCCTGTAAATCCTTTGGGGGACGGGCCAGAAATTCATGCGAAGGCGGAGCCGGATGCTCCCATTCTTCATGCACTGGCTCAAGACGGCGAAACTCACGACTTAAAAACTCTTCCTGATCCTCGGTCGTGATACATGCATCAAATTCCTCAGTATCCACCATCATGGCCTGGGTCAACTGCGTAAGCTCTCTTAAGGATTCATCTTCTTCTGCTAGTGACAGGGTTTCTTCCCACCGAGACTTTGGTTTTACCGTTGTGATGGGCTCATCCAGAGTTTTTAGTGTCGAGGGTCTGGTGATGGGATCAAGATAGATTGTTTCATCATCTGAGCTAATTACATCCTCAACCTCGCTCTCATCGGAAATACTCACCGATTCAACAGCAGGAGCTTTTACTGGCTTTTCAATCTGAGGTTCACGGACAATAAACGCCGAGACCTCAGGGAAAAAAGGCTCTTCATCAAATGGGAAAACAACTTCTGCTTCAAGAACTGGAGTGCTCTGAGTCTTAGGTTTGGAATCTGTCAAGATCAAATCCCCATGCAGGGTACGACGAATCACAGGCTCAAACACATGGGTTTTAAACGAAGACAGCCCCTTTTCGGCAATTACAATTAAATCCGACATTATGACGACTAGAAGATGATGAGTTTTTTTAGTCAGAATCCACAGTTTTGATAAGACCCAGGTTGCTGTTTCTTTCAGATAACGGATCGCATCACTGATATATACATCAGCCACATTCATCAAAGAGATTAAAAAGCCACTGATCAGGACAATCTGTGCCCCGAGTGTCCCCATGATTGGCTGCAGATACCAGTAGATATAATTCCCCATGATGCCGCCCGGGCCTTCTGAAGTATTGGGACTACCAAATGAGGCCAGAGAGCCCAAGAAACTAAAATACAACACAGGAAACATCAGGATCTGTCTTTCGGATTCAAAGACCTTTCTGCCACCAAGCCTGCGGATCCCGCAATACAGGGCAAAAAATCCAATCAATGCCGGGCCTGCACCGTTTAAGCGAACAAATCCCTGTAAAACTGACTTCAACTGCGATTCTTCCGCACCCTGCTCCCAACCCAATCCCACAAATAACAACAAAGCAAATGCAATATAGGAAATACCCATCAGCTCGTGCTGCCTGCGGGTTTCAACTGGTTCAAAAGCATCGGCTGTCTGTTCCAGAGTCCCTGCATTTTTTGGTACCCCAACCACTCCCGACCCTGGCTCTTTTAACATGAACTCCTGGGTCTGATGTCTTGGTATCAGAAGTTTTTCTGACAGGGTCATCTTTTTTGGTTTTTCTGTTTCTTCCTTCATGTCATTCCATCCTAAAAATTTCCCCTGAACCAGGAAATAAAATAGCCGCTAATAAGTACATATCCTGCAAACTGACAATAAATTCCTGTCATTCCCACCACTTTTTCTGAGTACAGCCAATTCAGATACCTGAGGCAGACAGTTCCAACCACAAAAGAAACCATCACAGCCATAAGTAAAAGTACAGGCTCAAATCCTGCTTGCCCCCAGGCCAGCCACAAATCAGGAACAGACAACAAAATTGCTCCCAATACTGCCGGCAAGGACACCAGAAATGTAAACATCAGGGCCTCGCCTCTTTTAATGCCTAAAAACAGGGCCAGACAAAATAATATTCCACTACGGGACAATCCCGGAATAACACAAAGGCCCTGAGCCATTCCTAAAACCAGTACTGTACTGAGCCCAAGTTCTTTGCTGCCCCCATGCCATTTACGGGAAACTGTCAAAAGATATCCGGTAATAATCAGGCAGACACCCTGCAAGGCAAAGGGAATATTTGCTATATGATTTAACTTCAACCACAACCCAATCAAGGCTGTTGGAATACTTGCTAAAAACACATAACTCAACTCTGTCAAAGCCGGATTTTTGCCTACCGGATTACGAAAAAACTTTAGAACAGCCAGAATCCAGTTCAGGATACGAAGCCTGAAGTAGACAAGCAAAGCCAGAGCAGTACCTGCGTGCAGACAGGCATTGATGGCCAATCGGACCTCTTCCTTGACATCTGGCAGAAGCCAGGCTTCAAGAATACTCAAATGTGATGAAGAGGAAATTGGCAAAAATTCAGTAAGCCCCTGTACAAAACCAAGGAGCCCATAGATTGTTCCCATGCCAGAACAATCGTCATAACCGCTTCCATCCTTAACTGAGGTTAGGCAAAAGCATACAGTCCCCAAAACTGAAAAATCGGTATTCTGCCCTGATTGCCTCCTCATAAAGTGATTTCCAGTCAGCTTCTCCCAAAAATGCTGCAATCAAAATCAAAAGCGAGGAACCGGGAAGGTGAAAATTCGTTAACAGATAATCCACGGAATGAATTTTCTGCCCAGGCATCAAATAAAGGTTTGTAGTTCCGCTATATGCTTCGCTTAAGCCATTGGCTAAAAAAACTGATTCCAGAACCCTAAGACTTGTAGTGCCTACAGCCACTATAGGCATTTGCAACTCTTTTGCCTCTTTAAGCATTTTTATTGCATTTTTTTCGATTCGGATAGATTCGTGATGGATGTTAAAATCTCGGATATCCTCGGTATCTACCGGTCTAAAGGTGCCAATTCCTACATGCAGGACTACATCACAGAACTTATGTCCTAGGGATTCAAGTTTTTTTATCTGTTCATCCGTGAAATGCAAGCCAGCGGTAGGAGCAGCACAGGCACCGGTTTCCTGAGCATAAACTGTCTGGTATCTCTTTGAATCCTCAAGTTTCTCCCCGATATAGGGTGGAAGCGGAGTTTCTCCATATTGTTGAATCCAGTCCTCCTGATTAGACATTCCAAGCAGACGAATTTCAAAGTGACCCATTTCACCTTTTTTAATAACCTCAAGCATGGCTGAGCCAGGAAGATGTATGATTTCCCCAGCTCTAAGTCTTTTAGCCGGGCGCATCAATGCCTGCCACCTTCCATCCGGTAAGGGATTTAACAAGAGGGCTTCGATTAGTCCTCCGCTCTGTCGTTTAGCCAGAATTCTGGCCTTTCTGACCCGGCTGACATTTCTCACAAAGAGGCATGGTTTTGCCAGAATTTTTTCGAGGTCATAAAAATGGCTATGCCGGATTACCTGATTAGAAAAATCAAGAAGTCTTGAAGAGTCCCGATTTGCCAAAGGAGTCTGAGCAATCCGATCCCTGGATAGCTCAAATTGATAAGATGATAATAAATAGGGATTCACTCTTCCTGTTCCTTCCAGTGAAATACTGTTTTTGGGGGGGTGTGCAGGGCAAATTCTCTTAATGGATGAACCTTGGCCTCTTCCATATCAAGAAATGGATACCTGATGGGTAAAGCCGTAAAAATTCTCAGCTTCTGGGTAAATGGACAGACAAATCGTAGGCGAAAGGCATGTAAGCCCAGATTGTCCTCACTGTAATTGTACATCGGTGGAAAACCCGAATAATCCGAATAGGAATACAGCTCATCATACACCAAAGGAGCTCCCATGGACTGCATATGCACCCGGATCTGATGCTGTCTGCCTGTGAAGATCCTTAACATATAGTAATGAATATCCTGGCGACTGCCAATATATCGGTAGCGGGTTCTAGCCATCACTCCCCGTTCGTAATCGACTTTTTGCTTTTTACTGTGAATCCTGGGATCATCCTGCCCTATGGGTTTGTCATTCACTCCAGAGTTCTTATCAAGTAAAAAATGGGAAGCTGCAATATAGATTTTGTGTACCCCGCCCCCTGTCATAACCTTCTGAAAATCGGCTGCTGCCTGAGCACTTTTAGCAAAGACACAGACCCCGGAAGTCGCTTTATCGAGCCTGTGAACCACATGCAGTACCTGATTCAGATCATTTTGAACCTGCGATACCAATGAAAAATCAAAAAATCCGATACGATGCATCAAAACCCCAGATGGTTTGTTGACCACAACCAGATTTTCATCTTCAAACAGTTTTTGCCAGGGGATTTTAACTAAAAGTTCTTCTCCCAGAATCTCTCTGGCCATGGCATAAAAATCAAACTGGATACGGTCCCCTAAACGAAGAAGCCTCCCCTTTTTTACCTCAGGCACTCCATTTACCAGAATTTTTCTGGTGTTAAGAGCCCTGACCCAAAGTGTCCGGCTAATCACGGTGCTTAGACCGCCAAGCAAACTATCTAGCCTCTGGGAATAGGATTCGGGATAAATCCAGTCAAAATGACCTGAAAAATCAAGATAAGGTTTCATAGACAAACAATCTCAAACAAAAGGCTCATAAAATCAACTGGAATTGTCGAATCTGTACATATGCTACAAGCAACAAACCACAGTAACAAAAAACCATACGATACGGTACCAGCTTACAGGCCACCAAAAAGAAACACCAGTTCAGCGGATGCTCAAAATCAAACAGGCAATCATGATCTGGCTTCTTTAGCTCTGGGCTTAGGCAGCAATCTAAATCTGTATGTGTAAGGCCCCTCAGGTGGGTATTCCTCTTGCTGAGGAAATGCGTCCTTCCTCTTTGGATGCCTATTTCGGTCAGCCTCAACTCACAGGGGACAACTCACTGCTTACTCAGCTGCTTAATCAGAAAAAATTCCCTTCCCTTTTACTTTACGGCCCCCCAGGCTGTGGAAAAACCACTCTGGCCCGCATACTTTTAGGCAATCTCAATCTACCCTTTTATGAAATTTCTGCTGTCACATCCTCGGTCAAGGAACTGCGATCCTTAGGAGAGTCCGCTAGAGAAAAACTGAAATCAGAATCCGTAATAACTACTCTTTTTGTTGATGAGATTCATCGATTTTCCCGCTCACAGCAGGATGTTCTCCTGCCGTTTGTAGAAGAAGGTTCTTTTTGTCTGATTGGAGCGACCACACAAAATCCATCCTTTGAGATCAATGCCCCTCTCTTATCCCGACTTCTGGTTTTAACCCTAAAACCTCATGATGAAGCCTCCCTTTATAAAATCTACCAGAGGGCCATAGATGAAAATCGTTTAAAGATTACTCTAGGTGATGATGCACTACAGGCCTTGATTCATCAAAGTGATGGAGATGCCCGCTGGTTTTTAAACCAGCTGGAAATTCTTTCAGAAAGAAATCCACATACCCATCTTGATCTTAGTGCCATAGAACAAAATATTGGCAAAAAGCTCCCCTGGCATGATAAGGACAGGGATCAGCACTATGATTTAATTTCAGTCCTGCACAAATCAGTTCGGGCCTCAGATGTGCAGGCTAGTCTCTACTGGCTGGGTCGGCTCATTCATGCTGGAGAAGAAAAGCGGTTTTTGTTTCGCAGACTGATTCGTATGGCTACGGAAGATATAGGACTAGCCGAACCACAGGTATTAAATCACTGTGTAAACGCCTGGCAGGCATACGAGTTTCTAGGAAGTCCTGAAGGGGATTTACTTTTGTATCAGTGTGCCGTGCTTTTGGCCACTGCACCCAAATCAAACTCCATCTACACTGCCGAAAAAGCCATCACCCAGAAAATTGAAAAAACGGGAATGGTGCCTGTACCCCTTGCTTTTCGCAACCCGGTTACCAAACACATGAAAGAAGCCGGTTATGGAAAAGACTACATATACGACCATGATCAGGCCTACCACATTAGCACCCAGTACTGCCTACCTGATACAATGATAGGACAGAAGTTTTACAGCCCTGGTAATCTTGGATTTGAGAAGGATATTCAGAAGCGCATGGAGTTTGTGGAAAAAATCAAAGGCAGAAGCTCATGACAAAAACCCCTCTGAAAGAAGAGAGCCTAGAGATTCAATGCCCGCACTGTCAGGCCCCCAACCACATGCCCGTATCTGCTTTTCGTCGCAAAATATCCGAGTTTGCCTCCACCAATCTTGCCTGCCGCCGTTGCGGACTGTGGATGCGAATTGATGTATTTGTGGGAGCGTCGCACCTGGCGGCAACCCTCCCACCGATTCGGGTCGGAGAGGCCGAAGACCTCCCCGAATGAACCCCAGTTAAATCAAGGTAAAGTCTTTTTTATCCAGATTATGGGTAGCTAAAATCTTACGGATCGTACCACTTTCTGTCCTCATCACCAGAGTCTCGGTAGTTACTCTTGACTGACCTAAAAAGCGCACACCCCGAAGTACTGGGCCATTAGTAATTGCAGTAGCCACAAAAAAGATTTCTGTGCCCCCAGCCAGATCTCTGGTGCGATACACTCTACTGAGATCCGTGATTCCAGCCTTGTCAAGCCTCTCCTGCTCATCATCATGCAAAGCCACCAATTTTCCCTGAATCTCACCGCCCATACAACGAAGGGCTGCAGCCGCCAAAACTCCCTCCGGAGCTCCCCCAATACCCATGTACATATCGATTCCAGACTCTTCCATACAGGTTGCCATACAGGCAGAAACATCCCCATCCGAAATCGTGTGTACCTTAGCACCGGTTTTTGATATCTCATCAATCAGTCCAGTATGTCTTTCTCGATCAAGAACCATAACCGTAACATTGGACTTTCTTTTATCCAAAGCCTTGGCAACTGCCTCTATATTTTCTCTGACAGTTGCGTTGATATCAATCACACCGAGGCATTTTGGACCAACAGCGATTTTTTGCATGTAAACATCAGGAGCTGCCAGAAGGGAGCCTTTCCGGCCCACAGCCATAACTACCATAGAATCATTGCGGCCATAGGCACATGCATCTGTTCCTTCCACGGGATCCACTGCAATGTCCACCTTATTCTGTGATTCAGAGCGGCCTACTTTTTCGCCGATAAAAAGCATAGGAGCCTTGTCTCTTTCCCCTTCTCCAATCACAATTGTTCCATCAATATCCATGTTGT
This sequence comes from Candidatus Cloacimonadota bacterium, assembly GCA_019454875.1. Classification (GTDB taxonomy): domain Bacteria; phylum Muiribacteriota; class UBA6191; order UBA6191; family UBA6191; genus UBA6191. The sequence goes on from JACFNL010000040.1 coordinate 27,286, forward strand.
TTAATGCCCGCCGCATGATATCTACGGCTTCTTTGTCCGCTCCTTTGGGATCTCTTCTACCCACCCACTGAGCCGCTGCAATCGCCGTTGCTTCTGTAATTCTTGCCAGTTCCAAAGCCAATAACCGCATTTTTTCCTCCCGGTCAACGACACCATTGTACAAAAAAAAACAAAAATAACTAAACAAATGTCTAAAGTCTTGATCTCTCACTGCCGATAATTTGAAAGAAGCATAAAAAATGCCTTATTCCTCATCAGTATGTCGAAAAACACGATGACATACTTTTCTGCTCGATTTTAATCGAAAATCCGAGATTTTTACCCATATTTTCACCAAATCAGACAATGTCGTTTTTTTCTTAATCCCACTTCGCGTCGATAATCAGTATGTACGGCACCAGGGAAGGCGCCTAAGTAATGTTTCATGGAAGAAACTGCATGCAAGCTTATTGCGCGCCAATTCGTCCTGAAGCCCTGTCTTAGGCTGTAATTTCCAGTGACCATACAATAGTCAGTTACATTATCAAGGAATCGGTGAAGGGAGACTATCCCGGTTTGATGGACGAAACTCGTCTTCATCCTAACGGGGATGGTTGTACTTTTCTGAATTGCTTAATGTCTGCCTTATTGGCAATCAAGGATGATTGTTGTGAGGTGGATTGGGTCCTAACAGAACAACCTTTTCTCAAGGAGGAAAAAGATGGGTTTTCGGATTAACAACAACATTGCAGCTTTGACAGCTCAGGGCAACCTGAACAAAACCAACAGTGGACTTGCGACTTCAATCGAACGATTGTCTTCCGGGTTAAAAATTAACCGTGGTGCTGATGATGCTGCAGGTTTAACCATTTCCGAGAAATTACGCGGGCAAATTCGCGGTTTGAATCGTGCTATTCTGAATGCTCAGGATGGTATCTCTCTGATTCAGACAGCCGAAGGTGCCTTGAACGAAGATGCTTCAATTTTAAACAGAATGCGCGAACTAGCCATTCAGTCTCAGGATGATGCTTT